>JANMYG010000297.1:0-4477 GCA_031381865.1 Betaproteobacteria bacterium
TTGATCGCGAACTGCACGTTCGATCCGCCGGTGTCCACGCCGACCTCGCGCAGCACGGCGATCGACGCGTCGCGCATGATCTGGTATTCCTTGTCGGTCAGCGTCTGCGCCGGCGCCACGGTGATCGAGTCGCCGGTATGCACGCCCATCGGGTCGAGGTTCTCGATCGAGCAGACGATGATGCAGTTGTCCTTCTTGTCGCGGACGACCTCCATCTCGAACTCTTTCCAGCCCAGCAGCGATTCCTCGATCAGCAGCTCGTGCGTCGGCGACAGGTCGAGGCCGCGGTTCACCATCTCGACGAACTCGTCCTTGTTGTACGCGATGCCGCCGCCGCTGCCACCCAGCGTAAACGACGGCCGCAACACGGCCGGGAAGCCGATGGTGGCCTGCACGTCCAGCGCCTGCTCCAGGTTGTGCGCGATGCCTGAGCGCGCCGAGCCCAGCCCGATGCGCGTCATCGCCGCCTTGAACTTCTCGCGGTCCTCGGCCTTGTCGATCGCCTTCTTCGACGCCCCGATCAGTTCGACGTCGAACTTGTTGAGCACGCCTTCGCGTGCAAGGTCGAGCGCGCAATTGAGCGCCGTCTGCCCGCCCATCGTCGGCAGCAGCGCGTCCGGACGCTCCTTCTCGATGATCTTCGCCACCACCTGCCAGGTGATCGGCTCGATGTAGGTGACGTCCGCCATCTCCGGGTCGGTCATGATCGTCGCCGGATTGCTGTTGACGAGGATGACGCGGTAGCCCTCCTCCCGCAGCGCCTTGCACGCCTGCGCCCCCGAATAGTCGAACTCGCAGGCCTGCCCGATGATGATCGGGCCGGCGCCGATGATCAGCACGGAGGAGAGGTCGGAGCGTTTGGGCATGGGAAGCGTGCAGGGCGTGGGTCGCGGGTCGATGGTCGCGGGTCGATGGTCGTGGGTCGATGGTCGCGGGGAGTGGGTCGATGGTTGCGGGTCGTGGGTCGTGAGCGTGCCTCTACGACCTTTGGCGGATGGCGTGGTGCCCCTATTCAGGAACAATATTGGGAATGACGGCTTGCGGATTCAAAGATCTCAAGGTCTGGCATGTTTCGATGTCGCTGGTCGAGGAAATCTATCGTCTGTCTGGTTCGTTTCCGCGCGAGGAACAGTTCATCCTTACGCAGCAAATCCGACGCGCGGCGGTATCGGTACCATCGAACATTGCCGAAGGTCGATCCCGCAGTTCCGATCGTGAATTCCTGCGCTATCTGGCCATCGCCTCCGGCTCCCTTGCCGAAATTCATACCCAACTCCTGATCGCCAACCGCCTGCAATATGCGGGCATCACGGAGACCGATCGCCTGCTGGTCGAAATCGACACCCTTGGTCGCATGCTTCGACGGCTCAAGCAGGGCATCCATCGGCAAAACGCGCGGGCGCCCACACTCACGACCCACGACCCACGACTCACGACCCGCGCCCGGCATCATCGCGCCATCAATGCCACAAACCTGTCGAACAAGTAACCCACATCATGCGGCCCCGGACTCGCCTCCGGATGCCCCTGAAAGCCGAACGCCGGCCGGTCGGTGCGGGCGATCCCCTGCAGCGAGCCGTCGAACAGCGAGACGTGGGTTGCGCGGAGGTTGGCGGGCAAGGAGGCCGGGTCGACGGCGAAGCCGTGGTTCTGGCTGGTGATCAGCACCTGCCCGCTGTCCTGGTCGAGCACCGGATGGTTGGCGCCGTGGTGGCCGAATTTCATCTTGAGCGTGCGCGCGCCGGAGGCGAGGCCGAGCAACTGGTGGCCGAGGCAGATGCCGAACGTGGGGATCGCCGCGTCGACCAGTTCACGGATCGCGGCGATCGCGTAGTCGCAGGGCTCGGGGTCGCCGGGACCGTTGGACAGGAACACGCCATCGGGCTTGAGCCTCCGCACCTCCCGCGCCGGCGTGGATGCCGGCACGACGGTGAGACGGCAGCCGCGTTGCGCGAGGATGCGCAGGATGTTGCGCTTGACGCCGAAGTCGTAGGCAACCACGTGGAAACGAGGCTGGGTCGCCTCGCCATAACCCGCGCCCAACACCCAGGTGCCGGTCGTCCACGCATAGGGCGCCGCGCAGGAGACGACCTTCGCGAGATCCTGTCCGGCCATCGACGCCGCTGCCCTGGCCTTGGCGATCGCCGCCTGTTCATCGGCGTCCGACAGCGTCGGCGCGGCAACGATGCAGCCATTCTGCGCGCCGAACTCGCGCAGGCGCCGCGTCAGTGCCCGCGTGTCGAGATCCGCGATGCCGACCACACCCGCCGCGCGCAGGTACTCCGCCAACGATTGCGTCGAGCGAAAATTCGACGCGAGCGCCGGCAGGTCGCGAATGACCAGCCCAGCGGCGAAAATGCGGTTCGATTCGACATCCTCGGGATTGACGCCCGTGTTGCCGATGTGCGGATAGGTGAGCGTGATGATCTGGCCCGCGTAGGACGGGTCGGTCAGGATTTCCTGGTAACCGGTCATCGCCGTGTTGAACACCACCTCACCAACGCGCGAGCCAGTTGCGCCGATGGAGTCGCCTGGGTAGACCGTGCCGTCCGCGAGCGCCAGGATCGCGTGGGGATTTCTTCCCTTGAGAGACAAAAGCACTGGGATCTCCGGACAGGTTGCGGGTACACCCAAGCATCCACAAGATTCGACTCCTGGCTGCTGCGCTGATAAGGGGGATTTGGCTCGCGAAATCGCTTGGGGCGGCTGCTTTCGGGAAAGCCCTTAATTATAGCCCAGCGACCCGCGCTGGCCGCCCCCGCGATCAGCCGCAACGGACGCGCGCCACCGAACCGGCGTGCAGGCAAATCGCGGCTGCGGCGGCCACGTTGAGCGACTCCTCGCCACCGGGCTGGCCGATGCGCACCGACAGCGCCGCGGCCGCCAACAAGTCGGCGGCGAGGCCCTGCCCCTCGTTCCCGAACGCCCACGCGCAGGGTGACGGCAGCGCCTGCTGTTCCAGCAGGGCGCCATGGTGGGAACTGGTCACGACCAGGGGCACGGCCAGCGCCAGCACATCCGGCAGGTGCAGCCCTTCAACCAGTTCAAGTCCGAAATGCGCACCCATGCCGGCCCGCAACACCTTGGGGGACCACAAGGCCGCGGTACCTTTGAGCGACAGCACCTGGCGAACGCCGAATGCTGCCGCGCTGCGCAAAATGGACCCGACGTTTCCGGCATCCTGTATCCGGTCGAGGACGACCGAGTCCAGCCCGGGCTGCGGACGCCGCACGGACGGCAGATCAATCAGGAAGCCGACCCGGGCCGCTGATTCCAGGCCGCTGATTTCGTCGAACAACGGGTCGGACAGGACGACCATCCGCGCGGCGGCATGGACCCATGCCGAGGGAGCCGACGGCCAGAACGACTCGCCGAACACCGTCATCGCCGGAACCACCCGGCGTTGCAGCGCCGCGCGGCACAGGTGGTCACCCTCGACCCAGAACTGCCCCAGCTTGCGGTACGCGCCACTGTGCGTGGACAACTGCCGCAACAACTTCACGACGCTGTTGTCACGCGAGCGCACCACCACTTCGCCGGGTGGTCGGCCGGTCATGCCAGCACCTCGGCCACGGGCGCGAAACTTCTTCGGTGCTCGGGACAGGCCCCGTGCGTCTGCAACGCGGCCAGATGCTGCGGCGTACCGTAACCCTTGTGCGCGGCGAACCCGTAGGCGGGATAAGCGAGGTCCAACTGCGCGCACCAGCGGTCGCGGTGCACCTTGGCCAGGATCGAGGCGGCAGAAATGGCGGGGACCAACGCATCGCCGCGCACGATGGCCTGGCCCATGACGTCGAGCACCGGCAGGCAATTGCCATCGACCAGCACCCTGGCCGGCTTGAGCCGCAGACCCCGTACCGCCCGCTGCATCGCGAGCATGGTGGCCTGCAGGATATTCAGGCGATCGATCTCCTCCACGCTCGCCAGGGCGATCGAACAACACAGCGCCCGGGCTCGGATCTGGTCGAACAGCCGTTCGCGGCGGGTTGCACTGAGCTTTTTCGAATCGGCCAGACCGGCAATCGGATCGGCGTCGTCCAATATCACGGCCGCGGCCACAACCGGGCCGGCCAGGGGTCCCCGGCCGGCTTCGTCGACGCCCGCCACCACGCCGGCCCGGTCCCAGTCGAACGCCGCCTGCTCAGGATTGAAGTACTTGTTCGATTGCATCGGTAGCCAGTTGGGGGGTATCGCGTTGCAGTTCCAGGTGCAGCTCCGCGAACCGGCGCTGCAAGGCGGCAACTCTCTGCGGTGCGTCGAGCCACTCGCCTGCGGCACGGGCCAGAGCCGAGGGCGTCGCATGGTCCTGCAACAACTCGGGCACGACGAATTCCCGGCACAGGATGTTGGGCAATCCGACCCACGGTTGCAGGCGCTTGCGCCGCATGATCTGCCAGGACAACCAATGCATGTTGTAGGCGATCACCATCGGCCGCTTGAACAACGCGGCCTCCAGCGTCGCGGTGCCGCTGGCGAT
>JANMYG010000300.1:0-8251 GCA_031381865.1 Betaproteobacteria bacterium
CGCGGCCCGACCGCTGGGCGCGTACCGCAGGGCAGTCGACGCGTTCAGCGGAGACCGCCCCAGCATGAGCCACCGCCGGGTACCGCCTGCCGCGAGGCGCGCCAACGAGAGGTATTCCGCGGTCGAGAATTGAAAACCGCAACTGGCCGCAAACGGCCCGACGCGCCTGCCTGCATCGGCTCTGGAACAACACGGGTCGCATCCTAGGGCTGCAGGTGCACCCAGGCGCCGGTTCGCTCGGAGGCGAACAGCGCGTCGATCACGCGCATGTTGCTGATGGCGTCTTCGATGCCGTAGGGCAAGGCCAGTTCGCCGCGCACCACACGTGAGAACACGTCGCCCTGCAGGCCGTACTGGTTGCACGCGGCGATGGTTTCGCGCACCCTCGACGCGCCGTCGAGGGACGACCCGTCGTCGAACAGGATGTCGGTCGGGGCGCCGAGCGGGGCGTTGAACGGAATACACACCTCGATGCGCTTGCGCTCGCCGCAGACCTGCACGCGCTGGTAGGGCACCGACTGCGTGGAGACCGTGAAATCCAGGCGCCGGCCGGTGCCGAAATCGAGCAGCGCGCTGACGCTGTGGTCGGTCCGGAACTCCGGGTCGCGCTCGACCAGCGCGACCACGCGCAGTGGCTCGGCCTCGAACACGTAACGCGCGCTGGCGATCGCATAACAGCCGATGTCGTACAACGCGCCGCCCCCGACGTCGAACTGGTTGCGGATATTCGCGCGGTCGCGGTTGAAGTACGAAAAATAGGTCTGGACCGAACGTACCGGGCCCAGTTCGCCGGAGCGCACGCAGGCGCGCACGCGCGACCACTGCGGGTGGAAGCGCACCATGAACGCCTCCATGATGTGCACGCGCGACGCGACCTCGCGCAGTTGGGCCGCCTGGTTCGCGTCCATCGCCATCGGTTTTTCACACAACACGTGTTTTCCGGCGCGCGCGGCCTGCAGTGTCAGGGCCACGTGCTGGTCGTTGGGCAGCGGGTTGTAGACCGCCTCGATCTCCGGGTCTTCGAACAACTCCTGGTAGCTGCCATAGGCCCGGGCGATGCCCAGCGCGGACGCCGCCTGCTGCGCACGCTCGAGCGTGCGCGACGCGATGGCCCGCACGTCGCAGAACTGCGCCGCCTGCATCGCCGGTATGACTTTTTCCCGGCCGATCCTGGCGGTGCTCAGAATACCCCACCTGACTTTTTTCATGGTTCCCGCGCCTCCAACGTCAAGGCCTTGCCGTCCTGCGCTCGCGCCGCCCGTGCATGGTGGCGGCGCCGCGGACCGGGCTGCGCCACAGCGGCGACCGCGCCGGTGTCCGATCGGCCATGTTGTGCGGCGTCCACCTGCATCGGTCGCAGGTAACGGTGCAGCGCCGCCGCCGCTGCACCGACCGCGGCGGCGAGCAAGCCGTAGCGCGCGCCACGGATCACCGGCGCCGGCACTTCGGCGGCATCGGCGTAGGCCTGCACCGTGCGCACGGCATAGTCGAGCAGGCCCGGATGCGCGCTGCACGAGGGCCCGCCCACCACGATCACACGCGGGTTGAACATCACGTCCAGGTTCTGGATCAGTACACCCAGGGTCGCGCCCGCATGCTCCAGACCGCCGGAGCGCTCCAGTGCGCGGGCGCCGATGAAGGTCTCGGCGCAGCCGCGGCGCCCGCAGGAACACAACGGGCCGCCGACCTGCATGACGGTGTGGCCGATTTCGCCGGCCATGCCGCGCGAGCCGGTGAACAGCCGGTCGTTGAGAACGATGCCGGCGCCGACCCCCACGTCGCAGTTCACGAACAGCAGTGGGTCTTCGCTCTCGCCGGTGACGAATTCATACTCGCCCAGGGCCGCCGCGTCGCTGTCGTTGAGCAGGTGGAAATCGAAGCGCGGCACACCGGCCGCATCCAGCGCATGCGTCAGCAGCGCAGTGAATCCGACGTCCCGCCAGCCGAGGTTGGGGGCGAAACGCACCAGCCCAGAAGCCCCGTCGATGGCGCCGGGCAGGCAGACCCCGACCCCGCACACCACCTGCCGGCGGTGCGCCGTCGCCTGCCACGCCTGCCGGACCATCCTGGCCACCTGGTCAACAACCTGCGCGGCCTGGCCGCCATCCAGCGGCGCCTGGACCGTGGTCAGGACCACGCCGCCGAGCGAGACCGATACCACCCGCATTTGCTGCACGCCCACTTCCACCCCGATCAACACACGGACCTGGGTGTCCACATGCAGCGGTGTCGACGGCCGGCCCATGCCATCGGCCGCCACCGGTGCGCTGGCCTCGCTGAGCCAGTGTTCGTCCAGCAGTTCGCGCACCAGTGCGCTGACGGTCGATTTGGTCAACCCGCTTTGCACCGAGAGCCGTGCGCGCGACAGGCCCGGCTGTGCGCGCAGCAGGCGCAGCAACACGCTGCGGTTGATGCGTTTGACCAGCTGCTGGTCGCCGGTGGTCTTGGAGAAACCTGCGCTCCGGGTGAAAGCTTCGGGCTGCATGGTGGCGCCGCCTTCGGCCGCTAACGCGCCGGTCGTTCGGTCTGCGTCTTGCCGGCGGGTTGTTTGCCCAGGATGATCATGCCCAGCACCTCGTCCTCATTCACGTCCTGGGTCCGGTAGGTGCCCACCATCTTCCCGTTCTTCATCACGGCCAGGCGGTCGCTGAGCGCAAACACGTCGTGCATGTCGTGGCTGATCAGGAAGATGCCGACGCCTTCGTCCTTGAGCTGGCGCACCAGGTTGCCGACCATCGCGGTCTCCTCCGGGCCCAGCGCGGCGGTGGGCTCGTCCATGATCAGGATGCGGGCGTTGAAATAGATCGCCCGCGATATCGCCACCACCTGGCGCTGCCCGCCCGAGAGCCGGCGCACTGGTGTGCGAACGTTGGTGAAATTCTTGTTCAGGCGGTGGAACACCTTGCGTGCGTCGGCGTCCATGCGGTGGTCGTCCAGCGTGCGCCAGGCGGTCAGCAGCTCGCGGCCCAGGAACAGGTTGGCGACCGAGTCCAGGTTGTCGGCCAGCGCCAGCGTCTGGTAGATCGATTCGATGCCGAGTTTCTGCGCGTCGGCGGGGGTGCGCACATGCACCTTTTCACCGGCGATGACCACGTCGCCGCTGTCGATCGGATAGGCGCCGGCGAGCATCTTCATCAGCGTGGACTTGCCCGCGCCGTTGTGGCCCAGCACCGCGACCACCTCGCCCGGGTAAAGGTTCAGGCTCACGTCGTCGACCGCGTGCACGCCGCCGAACGCCTTCTTGATGTTGCGCAATTCGACCAGGCAGCGGTTGGTGTCGACGCCGGGCCGGGTCTTGGTGGCAGGTGTCATGGTCGCGTTCACAGTACTTCTCCAGTCCATTTGCGGTACAGCACGTCGAACACCACGGCCGCGATCAGCACCTGGCCGATGATGACGTAACGGTATCCGATCGGGACATCGAGCAGCAACATGCCGCTGTCGATCGACTGCATGATCAGCGCGCCGAGCACCGAGCCGATGATCGAACCGCTGCCGCCGGCCAGCGCGGTGCCGCCGATCACGGTGGCCGCGATCACCAGCAGCTCCATGTTGTTTCCGAGCGAGTTAGTGCCGGCGTTGAGGCGGGCGATCGACACGATCGCGGCGATGGTCGTGAGCACCGCCAGCAGGCCGAACAGCAGCAGCGTGACCCGGCGCACCGGGATGCCGACCAGCGCGGCCGCGTCCGGGTTGCCGCCCATGGCGAAGATGTAGCGGCCGAAGCGGGTGCGGTGCACCAGAAACGACACCACCAATGCGACCGCGATCCAGATCAGCACCGGCACCGGAATCCCCTGCGGCGCATCCTTGTTGGGGATCTGGTAGGCGTTCATCGCGGCGACGAAGCCGAGCACGATCAGGCATGGCACCAGCACCATCGCCGCGTCGATCCAGAACGGGTTGGTCGGCACGCCGTAGGCCTTCTTGGCGCGCCGCTGGCTGATCTTGGACGCCACCAGGGCCAGGCACATCAGGGCGCCCAGCACCCAGCTGGCGGTAGCGCCGATGGCGCCGTCGAAGCCCCCGCCGAGGCGAAGGAACGACGCATCGGTGACGGGTTGGGTGCGGCCATCGGCGACCAGGAAAGCGGCACCGCGAAACGACATCAGGCCGCCGAGCGTCACGACAAACGATGGCACCCCGACCATGGCGGTAAGGTAACCCTGGTACATCGCGACCAGGATGGCCGCGGCCAGCCCGGCCAGCGACGCGGTCGGCCACGACCAGTTGAAGCTGTACATCAGCGTGGCGATCAGCACCCCGACGAAACCCATCACCGACCCGACCGACAGGTCGATGTGGCGCGCCACGATGATCAGCACCATCACCGTGGCCAGGATACCGACCACGGCGGTCTGCTGCGCAATGTTGTAGAGGTTCTCCGGCGACAGGAAGATCCCGCCGGACAACATGTTGAACACCAGCGCGATGGCGACCAGCACCCCGGCCATCAACACCATGCGCCAGTCCACCGCGGCGTGTTTGACCGACTGCAACGATTGGTTCATCCCACTCTCCCAGTTTGTGTTTGGCGGCCGGTCGCGTGTTTCCGGTCGGCGCACGCGCCGGCCGGACCGGCTACGGGGCAGGGCCGCAACGGTGTCGCACCTGTCTCACATCGCCAGTTGGCGACGCAGTGGTGCGGCCCCGCGCGACCGGGGGCGGTCAGTTATTTGCAGGCGGTGACCTTGGGGTCGGTCACACCCTTGCACAACACTTCCTTCTTGATCCATCCGCCCTTGACAACCACGTCCAGATTGGCCTGCGTGATCGCCACCGGCTTGAGGAACTGCGCCTGCACCGGCACCTTCTTCTCGCCACCGGCCCATTCGGCGGCTCCGGCCGGCTTCTTGCCGCTGGCCAGCATGACCGCCGCAGCGGCGGATTCGCGGCCCAGGTCGCGCGAGTCCTTCCACACCGACACCAGCTGGGAGCCGAGTGCGACGCGGTTCAATGCCGCATGGTCGGCGTCCTGCCCGGACACCGGCACACCTTTCAAGCCCTTGGCGGACAGTGCGGCGACCACGCCGCCGGCCATGCCGTCGTTGGATGCCACGACCGCGTCGACCTTGCCGCCGGCCTTGGTCAGGATCTGCTCCATGTTCTTCTGCGCCACCTCGGGTTTCCAGCCGTCGGTGAACTCATCGCCGACGATCTTGATGTCGCCCTTCTTGATCGCGGCGTCGAGCACTTCCTGCTGGCCGTCGCGCAGGAACTGCGCGTTCGGGTCGGTAGGCGAGCCCTTGATCATGGCGTAGTTGCCCTTGGGCTTGGCCGCCAGTACGGCGCGCGCCTGCATGCGGCCGACTTCCTTGTTGTCGAAGGTGATGTAGGTGACGCCCGGGGCCTCGATCAGGCGGTCGTAGGCGATCACCGGAATCTTCTGCTGGTTGGCCTTGTTCACGGCCGGCAGGATCGCGTCCTTGTCCATCGCCAGCACGATCAGCACCTTGGCGCCCTTGGCGATCAGGCCGTCGATGTCTGCCAGTTGTTTCTCGGCCGAGCCACCCGCATCGGCGCTGATGTACTTGGTGCCGCTCTTGGCGAGTTCGGCCTTGATCGCCGCTTCGTCGGTTTTCCAGCGCTCTTCCTGGAAATTGGACCAGCTTACGCCGACCGTGGCTTGCGCGAACGCGGCGGCGGTACCCATGGCCAGGGCGAGGGCGGTCAGATGACGTTTGAATTGCATTCTTGTCTCCATTGAAAAAGCCCGTTTCGGGCGACGCGTTGAGGTTGCAGCCATTCGAGCGCATGGCACCGCCCCGGGGGCAGTTGTACGCAAGACTCGGCCTTTTCCTGCCGCAACAAATAAGCACTGCGCTATTTAGTTCGGACGGAAAACCAAGTGTCCCGGATTTGGCGGCGGGCCGGTATTGGTGGAAACACTGAGGAATCCGGCTTCGGGGCCGGCCCACCGCCGCGCCGCCTTCAGACCAGCGCCGCCACGGCGGCAACACGGGCCGCGTGCACCGAGTCGCCGACCTGTTTGCCGTCCATGCCGGCGGCCTGGGCGCGCAGTGCCACGGCTTGCGTCGACACCGCGTTTGCCGCCGCCAGCACCGCCAGCAGGCGCGCGCGTTGCGCAAACGGCGCGGCGCCGGCACCCGGCAGCGCGTGTGCGTCGAATTGACACACCTGCAGTACCTGGTCGAAGCGCTCCGGCTTGCGAAAGGCGTCGCAGCGCTCCAGCAAGCGCACCAGCGCCGGCGCGTCGAGCCCGGCGCAGGCATGCACGGCGGCGCATTCGCGCGCCGCGACCTCTGCCAGCGCGCGGCAGCCGGTGGGTACGCGCAGTCGCTGGCACAGTTGCGCGATCGGTTGGCCGGCCGGGCCCGCGCCGGGGTCCGGCGCCAGCCGCAGGCACAGGCACGCAAAACGCACCGGCAACGCGGCCTGCGCCGGCGCCGCCAGGTCCAGCATGCGCAGCATGTGGTCGCCCGGGCAATCACCAACTGGCCCGGCCGGGCCGGCGTTGCTGCGCGCTTGCCACAACCGGTCGACCTCCGGCAGTAGCACGGCCAGCGCGGCGCATTCCCGCAGCACCACGAACATGCGCGACGGCGTGGTTTCCATCAGCCCGCGCGCCAGTTCCTGCCAGACCCGCTCGGCCACCAGCGCAGCCGCTTCGCCGTGCGCCACCATCGAGCGCATCAGCACCATGGTCTCGGCGGCTACCGTGAAATCCGCAAATCGCGCCGCGAAACGGGCCACCCGCAAGATGCGCACCGGGTCTTCACGAAAGGCCTCGCCGACATGGCGCAGCACCTTGTGCTGCAGGTCGCGCCGCCCGTTGAATGGATCGATGCAGGTGGCGCGCGCCGGGTCGACAGGACCGTCGCTCTGCACGCCGGCGGCGTCCACGGCGATGGCGTTGATCGTCAGGTCGCGCCGCGCCAGGTCCTGTTCCAGTGTGACGTCGGGCGCGGCGTGGATGGCGAAGCCGCGGTAACCCGGTGCGGTCTTGCGTTCGGTGCGCGCCAGCGCGTATTCCTCGCGCGTGCGTGGATGCAGGAACACCGGAAAGTCCTTGCCCACCGGCAGGTAGCCCTGCGCGACCAGCTGCTGCGGCGTGGCGCCCACCACGACCCAGTCGCGGTCCTTGACGGGAAGGCCCAGCAGGGCGTCCCGGACCGCGCCACCGACCATGTAGATCTGCATGGCCGGGAGTGTAGGGCTGGTCATCGACCGGGCACCGCCCCCTGCGTCACGGACGCCATCAGGGCTTGAGCCGGTACGGCTCCTCGAAATCCAGGAAGTCCTTCTCGGCCAGCGCGCCGTCGATCCAGGCCAACACGCCGGGCAGCGCCCGCACCCGATCGGCATAGGCGGCGATGTGCGCCGGCACCGTCAGGCGGTAGGTCTTCAGGCGCATGCAGACCGGTGCGAAGTAGGCGTCGGCGATCGAGAAATTGCCGAACAGCATCGGACCCCGGTGCTCGGTCAGCAGTTCGCTCCACATCTCCACCAGGCGCGCCACGTCGGCGCGCACGCCGGCCTTGTCGCGCCAGATCAGCTGGCCGGCTTCGGGCAACGCGGCCTCGATGTTCATCGGGCAGGCAGCGCGCAGGCTGGTGAAGCCGGAGTGCATTTCGGCGCAGATGCTGCGGGCGCGCGCACGCGCCGCCACGGCGGCGGGCCAGAGCGCCAGCAGCGGGAACTTCTCGGCCAGGTATTCGCAGATCGCCAGCGTGTCCCACACCACCAGGCCGTCGTCGACCAGCACCGGAACCCGGCCCGCGGGGCTGATCGGCCCGAGCCGCTGCTTGAACTGCGAATCGCTGGAGAAGGAATCGAAACGCACCATCACCTCGTCGAATGGGATGCCGGCCTGCCTGAGCAGCACCCAGGGCCGCATCGACCAGGACGAGTAGTTCTGGTTGCCGATATAGAGCTTGAGCATGGTTTTCTCCAAATGGGGCATGCTAAACGCTGGCGTCCCGGTCATTGATGCAAATCACGTGCGTTATTGATCGGCGCACAGACGGCGAAGGTCTGGCCTGCGACTTTTCGGGCTTGCGTCCGCGCACGCCTGCGGGCCGATCCGATTTGTGCTGGGGCGTTGGCCGGTGTCGGCCTCATCGGGACTATCCCTAATTGCCGGGCGCGCCAACCGGATGCTATAAAACCCGGCGCGGTGTGCCCCATGTGCAAACGTGGACAGTTCCCGGCGTGGTCCGACAAATCAAAAGCATCAGGAGACATCGCATGCAATTTCCTACCGGCCAGGCGTCGCCTGTTCGTGCATCCC
>JANMYG010000308.1:0-5956 GCA_031381865.1 Betaproteobacteria bacterium
GCGCCCTCGCGCGCAGCGCGACTCGTCAACATTCTCGTCGCGGTTGTCCGAGCGTAGAGAGCGCAGCGAACGCAGCGAGTTCCGCGACGGGGCGCAAGACCGAGCACCGCAGGGCAGTCGGCGCGTTCAGCGCACGACCGCCCCAGTGAAGCGACGCCAGCGGCCCCCACACGCCTTTGCAGCCTCCCCAGCGAATACACGGCGGACCGTCTGCGGCGAGACACGCCGACAAAGGAAAAGCGGCAGCCTGCCAACGACCGCAATGGGCCGAAAGCAGACGTCGACACCGCCCGCGGGTACGATGCATCGCGGATAAGACCGGTCCTCCAGGAGCAACCGACATGACAAACGACCCAGCCGCCGCCAAGTCGCCGGACACGTTGCCGCCAGTGGTCCTGTGCGTCGACGACGAGCCCAATATCCTGTCGTCGCTGCGCCGCCTGTTTCGCGCCCAGGGCTACCAGGTGCGTATCGCCGAAGGAGGCGCGGCCGGGCTGCAGATACTGGAGAGTGAAACCGTTGATCTGGTGATCTCCGACATGCGTATGCCGGAGATGGATGGAGCGCAGTTCCTGCAACAGGTGCGTGAACGCTGGCCCGGGACGATGCGCCTGTTGCTGACCGGTCATGCCGATGTGGCGTCGATCATCGACGCCATCAACCGCGGCGAAATCCACCGCTACATCACCAAGCCCTGGGACGACAACGACATCGCGCTGCTGGTGCGCCACGCACTCGAACGCAAGTCGCTGGAGGCCGACAAGCTGCGGCTCGAAGCGCTGGCCGCACGCCAGAACGCGGAACTCAAGGCGCTCAATACGAGCCTGGAGCAGCGTGTCGCGGCACGAACCGCGGAGTTGGGTACGGCCAACAACGCACTGCTGCAGGCCAATGCGGACCTGAAGACCGGTTACCTGACCACACTCAAGGTTTTTTCCAGCCTGATCGAAATGCGCGGCGGCCAGCTTGCCGGCCATTCGCGGCGGGTTGCCGACCTGGCACAACGCATGGCGCTCAAACTGGGACTCGACGGGAAACAGGTACAGGACGTATTCGTGGCCGCGTTGCTGCATGAAATCGGCAAGCTTGGATTCCCGGACGAGATGCTGTCCACGCCGGTCGCCTCGATGAGCAGCAAGCAGACCGCCGAATACCGCCAGCACGTGGTGCGCGGAGAGCAGTTGCTGATGCCGCTGCCGGACCTGCACGCGGCGGCGGCATGTGTTGGCGCGCAGTTGGAGCGTTTCGACGGAACAGGCTTTCCCAAGCAGCTGTTCGAACAGGCCATTCCGCCGGGCGCCAGGATCCTGGCGGTGGCGAGCGATTACGACAATCTGCAGCTTGGCGTGCTGGCACAGCGGCGCCTGAACGACCAGGAAGCGCGGGTGGCGGTCCAGCGCGGCAGCGCCACGCGTTACGACCCGCTGGTGGTCGACGCGTTGATGGACATCCTGGGCGCTGCGGTCACCAAGGAACCGGAGCCTGTCGCGGCCGGCGAGGCGCCGCTGTCGGCGCGCGCCCTGTTGCCGGGCATGGTGCTGGCGCGCGACCTGATCGCGCCGAGCGGATTGCTGGTGTTGTCCACGGGGCACAAACTGGACGCCCACATGATCGAGAAACTGGTCGACTTCCAGCGCTCCAACAATGTCGAACTGCGGGCCCACGTGGTGCGCGCGCCGACCGAGGGCGCCTGACGCAGGCTCAGCGCAAATTGCCGGTGTGCCCCAGTGAATACCGCCCCGGTTGCGGCCAGACGGTGAGGCCGTGGGGCTCGCGCCCGACCTTGATCTGGTCGGCTGCACCGGATGTGGTGTCGAAGCGGTACACCACGTCGTCGTAGCGGCCCGAGAGCCAAAGGTACTTTCCGTCGGCGCTCACGTTGCCCATGTCGGGGCTGCCGCCGCCGGTGACGGGCCAGGTCCGGGTGACCACCCGGCTGGCGAAGTCGATCACCGACACACTGCCTTTGCCCAGCGGGCTGCCGCGCACCTTGTTGCCGCCGCGGTTGGCCACGTACAGGCTCTTGCCATCGCGGCTCGGGTACAGCCCGTGCGCGCCGATGCCGGTGGCGATGAATCCGATCTGCTTGAACGAGTCGCCATCGACCACGTGCACGCCGTCGGCCATCATGTCGGCGACAAAAAACGTCTTGCCGTCGGGCGACACCCGCACATCCTGCGGCATGCCCGGCGTGGTGCATATTTCGTTGCCGGGCTGGCCCGGATCCGGAATCCTGGTCGGTTTCTTGCCGGGCTTGGCGATCAGCGCCAGCGCATCGGGGCGGGCATAGTACTGGCTCAGGCTGATGGTGCCCACCACGGTGCGGTTGACCAGGTCGACCTTCGTGATCGATCCGTTGAACTCGCAGGTGAACAGTGCGAAGCGGCCGTCGATCGAGAAATCCGCATGGTTGATGCCGGCGCATCTGGGCGTGGGAATGGAGAACTTCAGGGCCATCGTGGCCACATCGCGGAAATCGAGCCGCTTGTAGGCCTCGGCGACCACGATCGCGTACTGGCCGTCGGGCGACCAGTACATGTTGTACGGGTCGTCGACCGGAATAGCCTTGCCCGGGCGGCCGGTCTTCGGGTCGATCGGGGTCAGGCTGCCGTCCTTGCGGCCTTCGGCGTTGTTGGCCACCCACAGGGTCTTGAGGTCCCATGACGGAACCACGTGTTGCGGGTTCACACCGACCTTGAAACTGTCGACCACCTTGAGCGTCGCCGGGTCGATCACCGACACCGTGTTGGCGGCCCGGTTGGGCACATACACACGCTCCAGCGCCCCTGCCACCGCCGGACTGAAACGGCCGGCGCCGGTTTCGCGGTACAGGTTGTTGCGGTCGGCCACGGCAGGCATGCCGGGCACCGTGGCAACCGCGGCGGCCACACCGTCCTGCGGCGCTGCGCTTGCGACCGCCCCGCCAGCACCGGCCGGCGCAGTCTGTGCCACCGCCAGCCACGCGATGGAGACACCGCAACCCAGGGCCATCCCCACCAAACTGTTTCGCACACTTGACATCGATAAGCACCTTGAATTAGTCCGAGAATGTAACGCACCGGCGTGGCGTGGCGACGACAGCGCACCCCGGGATGGTGCAGTCGTCGTGCTTCGGTTGACCTGCGTCACACCGCGTGGCCGCGCGCGCAGCCAGTGCGCTCAGGTGTAGGACGCGGGATGGCCGGCGAACCGTTCGGCGCATGCCAACGAGCAAAACCAGAAGCTGCGGCCGTCCACGCGCAGTTGGCCCGCAGCCTGGCGCGGGTCGACCTGCATCTTGCATACCGGATCGATCACATGGCTGTGCGCCGCGCCGGTCAGCGCGATTTCATACACACCGACCGCAACCGGCAGGTTCCTGAGTGTCGATTCACCCTGAAAGTTGAGCGCGAAGTCCGGGTTGGGCGTGCGCTCGAGCACGTCGGCCACCTGTTTCGTGCACAGGATCTGGCCACCCGTGGCCTGCGCGGCCACACGCGCCGCCGTGTTCACGGTCGAGCCGAAATAACGCCCGCCGCGCCGCAGTGCAGGCCCGTGGTGCAACCCGGCCCGAACCACCGGGAAATTCTGGCGGTCTGCGACCGACCGGTACAGCGCGACCAGCGCCGCAAGCGCGACCAACGGATCCGAAAACACAAAAAACGCGCAGTCTCCTTCGAGCGACTGCAAATGCCCCAGTGGCTCGACCACGGCGCGGATCAACTGGGAGAAGTTGTCCATCAGGTCGGCCGCGGCTGCCTCGCCATGGGTGTCGGTCAAGGCGGTGTAACCCGCGATGTCGATGAAACAGAATGTCGCCTCGACGGTCGTGTCAGCGTCCATGCGCGACCTCCAGGGACAGGAGCCGGCGCCGTACCCACCACAGGGCGAGGCCCGGCACGAACAGCCACTGCGCGACCGGCGACAACCCGATACCGAACACGGTTGGCATGCCCGGCGCATAAGTCCACGCGCCGGTGACCGTGGTATTGCGCCACTCGCTGTAGATCGTGAAGCCGATGCCCAGCACGATGGTGATGACCGCGACCGTGCCAAACCGGCTGCGGGGCCATTGGCCGTTGCCTGCGACAAGCAACGACGCCAACAAGGCGCTGGCCGCGATCAGCAAGTCGCCGGCAGTGCAGTGCAGCAGCGCATAAGCGATTGCGGGCCCGGTTCCAGTCGACCAGATGGCGTACAGCGGCAACTGCACAAACTCCCAGACGGCATGCATCAACGTGACGCCGAGCAGGTAGGTTCTCAGGGCCTGCAGCCACGTGGGCGCGGTAGCGGCTGTCATCGTTGTTCCGTCGTTCGGTGCGCTGGCGCACTGTAACCCTGCGCCAGCGAGGCGATGATCGGGCATGGCAGTTCGGGGCGTGTGTGCTCGCGTTGCGCGAGCAGGTGCGCCAGCGCCTGCTGCATCCGGCGCAGGTCGGCCAGTTTGAGCGCGATCTGCTCCAAGCGCCGCGCCGCGATGCGGCGGATCGCGCTGCGGTCAAGACGGCCGATGGTAAGCGGCGCGGCATGTGCGTCGGCCATGAAGAAATCCTCGACTCTGGGGTTGGCTACGGAGTTTAGACTTTTGCAGGGCTGTTGGCCCAGGAGACCACAAGATGAACGAAGCCACCGCCACCGTGCCAAGACTCAAAGACCCGGTTTGCGGCATGACCGTCACGCCCGAGTCGCCGCATACGCTGCAACACGCGGGTCAGGCGCTGTACTTCTGCAGCGCCGGCTGCAAGACCAAGTTCGCTGCCGACCCGGCGCGTTACCTGGCGGAGGCACCGCGTTCGGCGGCGCCAGGAGCGCCAGCGGCCGCCGCGCCGGTGGGGAGCACCAGCATGTACACCTGCCCGATGCATCCCGAGGTACGCCAGGACCACCCGGGGGCCTGCCCCAAATGCGGCATGGCGCTGGAGCCCGAAATGCCGTCCCTGGACGAGGACGAGAACCCGGAGCTGGTGGACTTCCGGCGCCGTTTTGTCTGGACACTGCCACTGACGGTGGTGGTCACCGTGCTGGCCATGGCCGGCCACCGTCTCCAATGGTTCGAGATGGGCACCCAGAGCTGGATCGAACTGGTGCTCAGCCTGCCGATCGTATTGTGGGCCGGCTGGCCGTTCTTCGAGCGCGGCGTGGCATCGGTGCGCAAGCGCAGCCCGAACATGTGGACTTTGATCGGGCTGGGAACCTCGGCCGCCTTCGTCTACAGCGTCGTCGCCACGCTGGCGCCCGGGCTGTTTCCCGACTCGTTCGTGTCGATGGGCCGGGTGGCGGTCTATTTCGAGGCGGCCGCGGTGATCATCTCGCTGACGCTCCTGGGGCAGATCCTGGAGCTCAAGGCGCGTTCGCAGACCTCGGCCGCGATCAAGTCGCTGCTCGGCCTGGCGCCTAAGACGGCGCGCCGCATCAACACCGACGGGACGGAGGAGGATGTGCCGATCACGCACGTGCATGTGGGCGACCTGCTGCGCGTGCGCCCGGGCGAGAAGGTGCCGGTGGACGGCGTGGTGACCGATGGCGGCAGCGCGGTGGACGAATCGATGCTGACCGGAGAACCGATGCCGGTCAGCAAGCGCATTGGCGACAAGCTGATCGGCGCCACCCTGAACACCAGCGGTGCACTGGTCATGCGGTCGGAGAAAGTGGGCTCGCAGACGGTGCTGGCCGGCATTGTGCAGATGGTGGTGCAGGCGCAGCGCTCCAGGGCGCCGATGCAGCGCATGGCGGACCAGGTGGCGGGTTATTTCGTTGTCACCGTGGTCGGCGTCGCGCTGCTGACCCTGCTGGCCTGGGGCTTGTTCGGCCCGCAACCGAGCTGGGTCTACGGCCTGATCAACGCGGTGGCGGTGCTGATCATCGCCTGCCCGTGCGCGCTCGGCCTGGCCACGCCGATGTCGATCATGGTCGCCACCGGCAAGGCGGCAACACAGGGCATCCTGTTCCGCGATGCCGCGGCGATCGAGAACTTGCG
>JANMYG010000311.1:0-1844 GCA_031381865.1 Betaproteobacteria bacterium
CGTCGACGGCCAGCACGCGGCGGGCGCCGAGCGACTGGGCCAGCCGCACCGGCATCGGCGTTCCGAGGTCGGGATCCACATAAGCCTGGCCGCGTATGCGCACCGGGGCCAGCGTGCCTTCGATGGCGCACGATGCCTGTATCGCCACGCCGGCATTGCCGCGCGTGAATGCGACCACTTCGCGCGAAGCCCGGTTCATCGCCACCACCGCCATCGGGATCGGCAACTGCTCCAGCGGGCGGCTGTCGATCAGCTGGTTGACCATCCCGACCAGGCCTTCGCCACTGAGTTTTTCGCCCGTGCCGCCAGCGAAGAGGTGCGGGCGCACGGCGTCCATCACGTTGAATTCGATCGCCAGCTTTTCGATCGCGTTCGGCGCCATGCCACCGGCGTACAGGCTGCCGATCAGCGAACCGATCGAGGCGCCCACCAGCAGGTCGGGCCGCAGGCCGATTTCGGTCAGGGCCCTGAGCACACCGACATGGGCAAAGCCGCGCGGACCACCCGAACTGAGCACCCACGCGGTCTGGACCGGCCGGCTGATCGGCGCCTGGGCGGGCGCGTCCGGCCCGGCGTGGTCCACGTCCTGCACCCAGGCGCACCCGGCCAGCCAGGCGACGGGCGCGGCCATCAGCGGGGCGAGCAGCAGGCGGCGTTTCATTTCGGTTGGCTCAAGGACTGGTGGCATCGCGCATCGAGGGCGCGGGTGCGTGTGCGGGCGCGGGTGCGGCAGGAGGCCCGCAGATTTTGCCCGAGCTTCATGGTGTGAGGCCCACGTCGCCGAGGTAGGCCATGCTGTGGCCGGCGGTATTGTCCGCGTCGGCGCCGACCAGCACCGCCAGCAGCGGCGGCACCACGGGCGCTTCGTGGCCGAAGGCACGCAGGAAGTCGGCCGCGAGCCGGCGTTCGTGGCTGAACCACTGGCCGGCACGCGCTTCGCCGCTGTTGACGACGATGTAGCGCACGCGCGGGGTGTAGGCGTTGGCCAGCGCGGCGCCGGCAGGCAACAGCCGGTCCCAGACATAACACAGGGTGGCGCCGGGCAGCGCCTCGCCCGACAGGCTGCGTGCCAGGCGCATTTTGGTGCGTTCCGCGAAGCCGAGTCCGTCCAGCGGCAGGTCGAATAACACACACAACTTGAGCGGCGAATCGTCGCCCTGCTTGCTGGCCAGGTCGCTGGCGGGCAGTCCGCGCTCGAGTTGCCAACTCCAGCGCAACACCGCGTTCGCAGCGAGGCGCGCGTGGCCGGTGTCGAACACCAGGTTGCCGTAGGACGCGTCCGCCTGCACGCGCAGCACGTTCCTGCCGTTCAGCGCCACGACGTCGAACCGGGTCAGCGGGAATTTCTGCTTCGGCAACCCCGCGATGCGCCAGCCGGAGTCGGGGGCCCCCACCGGCATGGCCGAGAAAGCCGGCAGGGAAGGCAGCGCGCCCGCCCCCGGCGCGGGTTGCGCCACCACGCTGCCCAGCGCCACCCACGCGAGCATGGCGCTGAGCCAGCGCGCCGACTGGCGGATGCGGGTTGTGATCGGATGCATGGTGTCGTTATCGGAAGTGCAGGGCAGGTGTAGCCAGAAAGTGTAGACCGCGGCGGCTCGACCAACTATTGAGGTTTTCGATATTCAAGACACCGTTCGCCCTGAGCCTGTCGAAGGGCGCGCGAGCCCATCGCCAGGCGCAGGGGGAAAGGTGTCTTGTATATAGAAAAACACAAAAGGTGGTGGGGCCGCCGCGGTCTACACTTTCTGGCTACACCTGCCCTGCACTTCCGATAACGACACCATGCATCCGATCACAACCCGCATCCGCCAGTCGGCGCGCTGGCTCAGCGCCATGCTCGCGTG
>JANMYG010000320.1:0-4320 GCA_031381865.1 Betaproteobacteria bacterium
AAGCGCTCTCCCAGCTGAGCTATACCCCCGTTACCCGTGACGCCGATGTTGGTACGCCGGCGTCTCAATTTCCGAGCCTCGAATTATAGCCTCAAAGCCGCGCTCGTCCCGAGCCGGGCGATCACGGTGTCGCGGTGGCACAGCTCCAGCACCGCGTCGAGCGAAGGGGTCTGGCTGGTGCCGCACACCACCACACGCACCGCCATGGCGAGCTGCGGCATCTTCATGGCGGACTCGGCCAGCGCGGCCTTGATGGCGCCCGAGATCGATGCCTTGTCCCATGCACACACGGCCAGTTTGTCGGACAACAAACGCAATGCTGGCCGCACGGCGTCGGTCACGTGGTGTTCCAGCTCGGCCGCAGCCGGTGTCACCTCGGCATAGAAGGCCGCGGCCCACCGGGCCAGCGCCACCGTGGTCTCACAGCGGTCCTTGAACAAGGCGCAGATGCGCGGCAATCTCTCGTCCGCCGCCGCGATGCCGAACCGGTGCAGCTGGGCTGCGACCATGCCAGCCAGCGCATCGTCGGCCATCGCGCGCAGGTACTGCGAGTTGACCCAGTTCAGTTTGGCGACGTCCCACTGCGCCGGGCTCCTGGCCAGGTGATGGCCATCGAACCACCGGACCAGCTGGTCGCGGTCAAAGAGCTCGTCGTCGCCGTGGCTCCACCCCAGGCGCGACAGGTAGTTCACCATCGCCTCGGGCAGGTAACCCGCCTCCTCGTATTGCATGACGCTGACCGCACCATGGCGCTTGGACAACTTGTCGCCGTCGGGCCCCAGGATCATCGGCACGTGCCCGTACAGCGGCAGTTCGGCGCCCAGGGCGCGCAGGATGTTGATCTGGCGCGGCGTATTGTTGACATGGTCGTCGCCGCGCAACACATGGCTGATTTCCATGTCCCAGTCGTCCACCACCACGCAGAAATTGTAGGTCGGCGTGCCATCCGCCCGGGCGATGATCAGGTCGTCGAGCTCATGGTTGCTGATCGTGATCGGGCCCTTCACGAGGTCGTCCCAGGTCACGTCGCCGTGCGCAGGATTGCGAAACCGGACCACCGGCTTCAGCCCCGGCGGCAAGACCGGCAGCGTCTTGCCGGACTCGGGGCGCCAGCGTCCGTCGTAACGCGGCTTCTGGCCGAGTGCGCGTTGCGCCTCGCGCATCGCATCGAGCTCGGCCGGCTGGCAATAACAGTGGTAGGCGGTCCCCTCGTCCAGCATCCGCGCGATCACGGCCTGGTAACGCTCCAGGCGCCGCATCTGGTAGTACGGACCCTCGTCGTAGTCGAGCTTGAGCCAGCGCATGGCCGCGATGATCTGGTCCACCGCTTCCTGGGTCGAACGCGCCACATCGGTGTCTTCGATGCGCAGAATGAAGTCGCCGCGGAAGTGGCGCGCAAAGGCCCACGAAAACAGCGCGGTGCGCGCCGTTCCTAGATGCAGGAACCCGGTCGGCGAAGGCGCAATCCGGGTGCGGACCCGGCGCCGCGTGCTCACGCGCGTGCTCCTGGCGCATCCAGCGCGCGCGCCAGGTCGGCCACCAGGTCCTGCACATGCTCCAGGCCGACCGACACGCGGATCAGCCCCTGGCCGATGCCGGCGGCCTGGCGCTGCGCCTCGCTGAGCCGGCCGTGCGAGGTGCTGGCGGGGTGTGAAACCAGTGTCTTGACGTCGCCCAAGTTGGTGCATAGCGTGGCCGTGCGCACCGTGTCGAGCACGGCGAAGGCGCGCGCGCGCGCCTGGTCCGGGTCGGCGCAACGCACGTCGAACGACAACACCGCGCCGCCCTGCCCCGATTGCTGCGCCATCGCCAGTTCGTGCTGCGGGTGGCTGCGCAGCGCCGGGTAATACACCCGCGCCACCTGCGGCTGGTCCTGCAGCCACAACGCGAGCGCCAGCGCGCGCTGCGACTGCGCCTGCATGCGGATCGACAGCGTCTCCAGGCCCTTGAGCACGACCCAGGCGTTGAAGGGGGCCAGCGTCATGCCGGCGCTGCGCAGCACCGGCAGGAATAACTCGGCCACCTGCTTCTCGGTGCCGCACAAGGCACCCGCAACGATCCGGCCCTGGCCGTCCAGGTACTTGGTGCCGGAGTGGATCACGAGGTCGGCGCCAAGGGACAACGGGCGCTGCAAGGCGGGGGAACAGAAACAGTTGTCCACCGCCAGCAACGCGCCGGCATTGTGGGCGATGTCGGCCAGCGCGCGGATGTCGCACACATCGGTGAGCGGGTTGGTCGGTGTCTCGGCAAACAGCAGCCGCGTATTGGGCCGCACGGCGGCCTGCCACTGCGCTGCATCGGTCTGCGACACGAAGCTGCTCTCCACGCCATACCTTGCAAAGTCGCTCACCAGCTTGATGGTCGAGCCGAACATCGAGCGCGAGCAGACGATGTGGTCGCCCGCCTTGAGCAGGCCCATGATCATCATCAGGATCGCCGACATGCCGCTGGCGGTGGAGATGGCGGCCTCGGCTCCCTCCAGCGCGGCCAGGCGCCGCTCCATGCCGGTCACCGTGGGATTGCCGTAGCGGCCGTAGGTGTAGCCTTCCTCGTCGCCCGCGAAGCGGCGCGCGGCCGTGGCGGCGTCGGGCTGCACGTACCCGCTGGTCAGGTACAGGGCCTCGGAGTTCTCGCCGTACTGGCTTCGCTCCACGCCCGCATGCACGGCCAGCGTGTCGATATGCAGCGCGTCAGAGTAGGTCTTGTCGGTCATCATGAATCCGCGTGATTGGGAAGCGCGAGGCGCGAGGTGTCCTCGCCGGTTTCATCGAGCGCGACGCGGCTTGCGCTCATGCGCGCAATGTCGGCCGGGGTGATGTCGCCGGTGACGTAGATGCCGTCGAAACAAGAGGCGTCGAATCCGTCGAGCTTTGGATTGAGTGATCCGATGGCCTTCTTCATGCCCTCCACCTCCTGGTAGATCAGTGCGTCGCAGCCGATGATCTGCTGGATCTCCGCCACGGTGCGGCCGTGCGCCACCAGTTCGGCGCTGGTGGGCATGTCGATGCCGTACACATTCGGATAACGCACCGGCGGAGCGGCACTGGCGAGGTAGACCTTGCGTGCACCCGCATCACGCGCCATCTGCACGATTTCGCGGCTGGTGGTGCCGCGCACGATCGAGTCGTCCACCAGCAGCACGTTGCGGCCCTTGAACTCGCTTGCGATGACGTTGAGTTTTTGCCGCACCGACTGCTTGCGCACGGCCTGGCCAGGCATGATGAAGGTGCGCCCGACGTAGCGGTTTTTCACGAAACCCTCGCGGTACGGCAGCCCGAGCAACTGGGCCAACTGCGCGGCGCTCGGGCGGCTCGATTCGGGAATCGGTATCACCACGTCGATCTCGTTCGGCGGCACCGTGGACACCACCCGTTTGGCCAGCGTTTCGCCCAGGTTCAGGCGCGCCTGGTAGACCGATATCCCATCCATCACGGAGTCCGGCCGTGCCAGGTAAACGAACTCGAAAATACACGGCATCAACCAGGTGCGCTCGGCGCATTGCTGGTTATGGACGGTACCCTTTAAGTCGATGAAGACCGCTTCGCCCGGGTCAATGTTGCGCACGAACTGGTGCGACGTACCCTCCAGCGCCACCGACTCGCTGGCCACGACGGCGGTACCTGCGCCACGGCCCAGGCACAAGGGCCGGATGCCGTAAGGGTCGCGAAACGCCAGCACACCGTGGCCGGCAATCAGTGCGATGACGGCATAAGAACCACGCACCCGCCGGTGCACGTTGCGCACGGCGGCAAACACGTCGCCCGGTTGCAGCGGCAGGCCACGCGTGGTTTTTTCAATTTCGTGCGCCAGCACATTCAGCAACACCTCGGAATCGCTCTCGGTATTGATGTGGCGGTGGTCGGTGCTGAACAACTCGGCTTTCAAGGCCTGTGCATTGGTCAGGTTGCCGTTGTGCACCAGCACAATGCCAAACGGCGCGTTGACGTAAAACGGCTGCGCCTCTTCTTCGCTTGCGGCATTGCCGGCGGTTGGGTAACGCACCTGGCCGAGACCGCAATTGCCCGGCAGCGCGCGCATGTTGCGGGTACGAAACACATCGCGCACCAGGCCTTTGGCCTTGTGCATGAAAAATTTCCGTTCCTGCTGCGTCACGATACCGGCTGCATCCTGGCCACGGTGCTGCAACAACAGCAGCGCGTCGTAGATCAACTGGTTGACCGGCGCATTACTGACGACACCAACAATTCCGCACATATTTCCGTCCAGTTGAGGGCCATCGCGGCCCCAGCGTTCAGGGCAGGTACTTGCCAAACTCCGGCGGCAAAACCGGCTTGAGTCCCTTGACCGTTGCCGTCGACC
>JANMYG010000346.1:0-5765 GCA_031381865.1 Betaproteobacteria bacterium
GGTGGCGCTTGGCGGCACCGGCAGCGGCTTCTGGATGCGCGCGGACTGGGCGCCGCGCATGGCGGCCTACAACCTGATGCCGCCGCTACTGCCTGATGCATCGGGCCGCTCGGCGCAGTTATGGGCCGAGCACCTGCAGGGCAATGCGCCGTGGCTGGACGCCTTCTGCTCCCACCCCGGCTTCGACGACTTCTGGCAGTCGCGCGTGGTGGCCCTGGAGCGCATCACCTGCCCTACCTTCAGCATCTGCGGCTGGCGCGACCTCTATGCCGACTGCACGCCGCGCGACCATGCAGCAATAACCGCGCCCAAAAAACTCATGATGGGCGCGTGGAAACACGAGTTCCCCGACAACGCGCGCGAGGCACCCGCTGCCGGGTTGTGGGACATGCAGCGCTGGTTCGACCGCTGGCTCAAGGGCGACCACAACGGCATCGACGCCGAGCCACCGGTGTCGCTGTACGTGCAGGGGCACGAAGGCACGTGGCGCGCCGAGCCACGCTGGCCACCGGCGCGCCAGACGTCGCTCGACCTGTACCCGGCCGGCGACGGATCGCTGGGCGCCAAGGGCCAGGCTACGGCAACCACCAGCGACTACCGGTACGACCCGACGGTCGGTTTGTATTCACTGGCGTGGGACCCCTGGACCACCGCGCTCGACCCCGCACTGGTGCGCGACCACAGCGCCGACGATGCGCGCTCGTTGTGCTTCACCGGCGCCCCGCTGCCCGCGCCGCTCGAACTGATCGGCACGCCCGAGGCGCTGCTCGACCTGGCCGCGAGCGTGTTGCCGCTCAACGTGGTGGTGAAGCTCTCGTCCGTGGCGCCCAACGGCCGCTCCACGCTCATCAGCACCGGCTGGGCCAACCTGGCGGCCCACACCACGGCAAATGAGCGCGCCCGGGTGGTTGTGCCGTTGCGTGCCACGGCCTACCGGCTGCGGCGTGGTGAACGCCTGCGTGTCGCCATCGCATGCGCCGATTTCCCGCGCGTGTGGCCCACGCCGCTGCCGGCCACGCTGCGCCTGTTCCATGGCGAAACCCGCATCCGGCTGCCGGTCTGCCCGCCGCCCGCGGGTGATGCGCCCACACCGGCCTGGGGAGCGCTGCAGCCAGAGGCGCTGGCCTCGGCCAACGACCGCGGCGGCGGACAGACCTGGGACATCACGCGCGACCTGATGACCGACACGGCGCGGCTGTCGGCCACCAGGACCGAGCGCGTGCGCATCGACGACGCCACCGAACTGGCCATCGACCACGCCTACGGTGCGGCAGTGGGCGCCGCGCAACCCTCCGCGGCGCGTTTGCAGTCCACCACCAGCGTGCGTGTGGTGGGGCCGGCGGGAACGACCGAACTGCAGACACGCACCGTCACCACCGGTGCCGCCACCGAGTTGGAGGTGGACATCCGCGTCGATGGCCGGCCGTTCTGGCACCGGCACTGGAATATCCAGCAGCGCCAGATGCCCTGACCCGGTCGACCGGTTTTGTGGCCGTGTCCGATGGCGGGCTATGCACTGCTGCATAACTGTATTGCAGGCTTCGCCGATGGACGGCGGGCAGCACGGGCGGCAGAATGCGCTGTCATCGCAGCAGGGAGATCCACATGGAACGTCGACAGTTCATCCGGGTAGCCGGGGGTGGGGTCGTATTCGCGGCCGCCGCCGGCGTGGCCGGTTGCAGCCCGCACATGCCGGCGGCGGCGATCGAGGCATGGAAGGGGCCGGGGCAAGAAAGCGACGTGCGCCGCTGGATCCTGGGTTATGCGATCCTCGCGCCGCACTCGCACAACCTGCAGTCGTGGCTGGTGGACCTGGGTACACCCAACGAGATCCTGCTGCGCTGCGACCTGACCCGCCTCTTGCCCGAGACCGACCCGTTCTCGCGCCAGATCATGATGAGCCACGGCACGTTCCTGGAACTGCTCGACATCGCGGCGCGTGAACGCGGCCTGCGCACCGAGACGACGCTGTTTCCCGAAGGCGCATTTGGCCCCGACAAACTCGACCAGCGCCCGGTGGCACGCATCCGCCTGACGCCGGACCCTGCCGCGCAGAAAGACCCGCTGTTCGCGCAGATCCTCCAGCGGCACACCAACCGCAGCGTGTACGACCTCAAGCGCCCCGTGCCGCCGCAGGCCTGGCAGGTCATGGCCGACGCGGTGAAGCCACACCCGGTGCGTTTCGGGTTCGCGGGCGCGGAGCAGCCCGACGCGCTGCGCCAGCACCGCGCGATCGCGGCGCAAGCCTGGCGCATCGAACTCACAACGCCGCGCACCATCATGGAATCGTTCAAGGTGCTGCGCGTCGGCGCCGCCGAGATCGAACAGCACCGCGACGGACTGTCACTGCTCGACCCAATGGTGGTCACGCTGAATCGCCTGGGCCTGTTCGACCGCAGCAAGGCACCGGGCCCGGACGACTTCGCCACCACCAGCCAGGTCAAGAATTTCAATGCCAAGCTCGAGTCCACGCCCGGCTTCTTGTGGATGGTGACAGACGGCAACGACCGCGCGACGCAGGTCAACGCCGGGCGGGCCTATGCCCGGGTGCAACTGGCTGCCACGGCACACGGCCTGGCGATGCAACCCTTGCAACAAGCGCTGCAGGAATACCCCGAACAGGCCCGGCCCTATGCCGACATCCGCGCCCTGCTGGATGCGCCGGCGCCGCAGCGCACGGTGCAGATGTGGGCGCGCGTCGGTTACGCGCCGCCGGTCGACCCGGCGCCACGACGCGGCGTGGCGGCGCATGTGGTGCGGGTCTGAGGGCGCTCGGCGGCGCGTGACGGTGAAACGACCGCCAGGCAACTTTCGTCGCAATGGCATGCGCGGGGGCACCTCGCGGACTACGCCGCTCGGACGGGACGTGCGCCAACGTGGCTGTGGCGGGCTGTTCAACCGGTGCCGGGTCCATCCCGTCGAAGACTCTCCGCGCGGCCGCCCTTCGGTTCGGCGCGGGCGCGCAAGACGTCTGTTCGTCAGATGCCTGCTACCGTGATCGAAGGCAACCTTGGCTTATCGATAGTCGATAAAACGTCAAGGCGCCAAGTGATCTAACCTTCTCGACTACTGAACTGCAGCGCGCGCGAACAACCTGTGGTTAAGGTCCGGCGTGGACACGCAGACAGGTCCGCGGCTGCAACAAAGAAAGTTGTCGCTCCAGGACCGGGACCAGCGTCAGAAGTACGTTCAGTTCGTTGGATATCGCATCCAGCACGATGACTGCGATGGGCAGCTTTGTCAGGTTCTGTTGGTAAGGCAGATTCTTGTCGACCGTGATGAAGGCGTCGAAATCAACTGCCGCAAGCGCCAGAAGTTGCCCGTTCTTTACTCCAGACCAACCCATCTCTACCACTGTACGAACAGCATGGTCCGGCAACGCACGCCGAAGTCTGCTCGGCACCGACTCGTCAAGCAGCAGGCGCATCTGCCGACAGACGCTCGCGAGCCGCCTCAAGGACGGCAACTGCCTTGTCGCGTTGAATCGAAGGAAAGTCTTCGAGGAAGCCTTCGAGCGTCGCGCCTCCTTCCAGGTAGTCAAACAGGTTCTTGACCGGCACGCGTGTTCCAGCGAAACAAAGCGCTCCGCTCATGATCTCTGAATTGCGGCTGACGAGGGAAGAATCCATGGCTAGCTCCTGATCAGCCAGTTTACTGCTACGTGCCTGGCTGTGGGGCGCGTCACCCGATATGCGAGCAGGTGATGCCGAAAGGCAAAACCCCTCCATCCCTGAGCGCCTGCTCGGGGCGAGCCGCCCAAGCCGAAGGGCCGACACTTCGGGTCCCGCGAAATGCTCGCATGATCGTTGCGTGTCGTGTGGCAGTCTGACTTGTTGCAACATGAATAACTTCAGGCCGTGCCATCGTCAAACGAAGGGCGACACTTTGCAAAATGAACTCTTCATCAGTTATGCCCATCTCGACGATCAGCCCCTGACAACTGGGCAGCAGGGCTGGGTTTCCCGGTTTCACGCCACCCTGGAAGCGCTTGTGAACAGCCGCATCGGGCGCAAGTCGAAGATCTGGCGCGATGAGAGCCTGCAGGGCAACAACGTCTTTTCCGACGAGATCGTCGCCCAACTCGAGCAGACCGCAGTATTCGTTCCAATAGTCACGTCGCGTTACCTCGCGTCGGAATGGTGCACCCGTGAGGTCAAGGAGTTTTGCGGGCGGGCCCAACGCAGCGGGGGACTGGTGGTCGACAACAAGTCGCGCGTGTTCAAAGTGATCAAGACGCCACTCGACACCCAGGAATCCCTGCCGCAGGTGTTGAAGGATGTCCTTGGTTATGAATTCTTCATTGTCGAAGAGGGTGCGCCGCTTGAATTGGATCCGGCCTACGGTGACGAGTATGGGAAGCTGTTCACCAGGAAAGTGGCCATCCTTGCGTTCGAGGTCTCGAAGATGCTCAAGGCCTTGGGGACCAAAGGGGGCACAAGCGATGGTGATGGCCACGAAGATCCCACCGGTCAGACGCCGTCGGGCAAGCCAACCATCTATCTCGCCGAATGCAGCTACGACCGGAAGCCGGCGCGTGAACTGGTCGAAGGCGAACTGAAACGCCTGGGTTATCTCGTCCTGCCAGATCAACGATTGCCGTCGGACGAGGCGGACTACGTCGCTGCTGTCGAGCGCCTGTTGGCACGCAGTGCGCTCTCGATCCATCTGGTGGGCGACCACTACGGCGCCGTGCCCGACGGCACCAACCTGAAGTCCGTCGGCGTCCTGCAAAACGAACTGGCGGTGGCGCGATGCAAGCTTGGCGGCCTGACCCGGTTGATCTGGCTGCCGGCAGGGACGCAGTCGGAGCAGGCGCCGCAGAGGGCTTTCATCGACTCGCTGATGGCCCAGGCCGGCACCGCGTGGCGCATGGCGCAGTTCCGGCCCGGCGGCGACCCGATCGGTGCGATGGCTCGCGCGCTGGCGCAGGACGGCGTGTTGTTTCCTGGGCAAACGCCGGGTGGCCTGTCGTTGACCGAAATCGTCGAAGCCAGCTTGCGCATGAGCAAGCTTGGGCTCATCGACATCGTCGAGCAGGCGAACCTCGCCGACGGCGTCAACCTGTTGCTCGTGGTGGACCAGTTTGAAGAGTTGTTTCGCTATCGGCAGCTCAACGTTGCCCGGCGTGAGACCGCACACGGTATCAGCGAAGACGCCACCGCATTCGTCAACCTGCTTCTGGAAGTCAAGGAACTGGCGAGCCTGCCGATTTTCATCGTGCTCACCATGCGCTCGGATTTTCTGAGCGACTGCACCCAGTTTCCGGGCCTGACGGAGGCGATCAACGCCGGGCAGTACCTGGTGCCGCGCATGACACGCGACGAGCGCCGGGCCGCCATCGTCGGACCGGTCGGGGTCGGCGGGGCGGAGATCTCGCCAGTGCTGGTCACGCGGCTGGTGAACGACGTGGGCGACAACCCGGACCAGTTGTCTATCCTGCAGCATGCATTGAATCGAACCTGGGCGCGGTGGCGGGGAAACGGGGACGGCACCGGGCCGCTGGACCTGGCCCACTATGAAGCCATCGGCACCATGGCCCATGCGTTGGATCAGCATGCCGAGCGCGCCTATGCCGAGCTGGCAACGCCGAGGCAGCAGCAGATTTGTGAAAAGCTGTTCAAGGCCACTACTGTCCGGTTAAATGAGCCATGGCAAGCCGGAGAGCAAGCATTTGCGCGGGTTTGCGGGCGATTTCATTTGGTGCCGATTTGAATTTTGGTTCTCAAAAAGTAGGTAGTTTCTCGGGGTTGACAACCCTGAGGAGT
>JANMYG010000433.1:0-5114 GCA_031381865.1 Betaproteobacteria bacterium
CCCAGCAGGCTGCCCGACTGGGCGACGGCCACCTGGCTGCCGGCAATGTGCCCGTCGGCCAGGCGCAGCAGGTTCATCGCCGGCGTGCCGATAAAACGTGCGGCAAAGGTAGTGGCCGGTTGCGCGTACAGGGCGCGCGGCGCCGCTGACTGCTCGATGCGGCCCTGGTTGAGCAGCACCACCTGGTCCGCCATGCTCATGGCCTCGGTTTGGTCGTGCGTCACATAGACCACCGTCAGGCCCAGCCGCTGCTGCAACTCGCGCAACTCATGGCGCATTTCCTGGCGCAACTGGGCATCCAGGTTGGACAACGGCTCATCCATGAGGCACACCCTGGCCTGCGCCACCAGCGCGCGGCCCAGGGCGACGCGCTGCTGCTGCCCGCCCGAGAGCTGCGACGGCCTGCGGTCCAGCAACTGGCCAAGGCCCAGCAGGTCGGCGGTCGATTTCAGGCGCCGCGCGGCCTCGGCCGCCTCGACCTTGCGCACCGACAGGCCGAAAGTGATGTTGTCGGCCACGCTCAGGTGCGGGAACAAGGCGTAGTTCTGGAACACCATCGCGATGCCGCGCTGCGCTGGCGGCTGGTGCGTGACATCCCTGCCATCCACCAGAACCTGGCCGCTGCTGGCGGACTCGAGCCCGGCAATGATGCGCAGCGTGGTGGATTTTCCGCAGCCACTGGGCCCCAGCAGCACGCAGAATGTCGCTGGCGCGATCGACAGGCTGATCGCATCCAGCGCCTTCGTTCCACCCCAGTCCTTGGACACGCGCACGAGTTCGATCGATGACATGCGGCCAGTATAGGCACGCCGCATGACCGCCACATGGCATTCGGCACCACCCGCACCTCAGGGACAACCCTGATGACCGGTGCTTCAGCGCGCCGGGATATGGAACGTGGCCTCCACCTCCACCAGCACCGCGTCGAGCGGCAACATGCGGCTGACCTCGACCACCGTGCTCACCACCGGGTCGGCGAAGAACAGCCCGCGCACGCGGTTGTAGACCGGATAGTGGCGCAGGTCGCGGAAATACTGCACCAGCCGCACCACGTCGCCCAGCTCGCCATGGCATTCGCGCGCGATGGCGCGAATACGGTCCAACACGAACCAGCTCTGGGCCGCGATCGGCGCCTCGAACACGTCCACCGACATCTGCCCGGTGTTGTAGCCCAGGCTGGCGAGTTCGGTGCACGCGGCCGCATCGAGCTGCCCGAAGGAATCGACGACGCACCGGCTCGAGGGATCGACCGCGATCACACCGCTGGCAAAAACCAAGTCGCCCGCCCGCCGCCAGGCGGCGTAGTTGGCCAGCGGTCTGCCGACACCGGTGGAAATACTCATGGTCCAAGCTCCGTGCCGCGTGCTGCGGCGCCATGCGCCAGGCGAGGCTCCCGGCGGCTCATCGAATCGCTTCCAGGCTGCGGCCCACGCGCGCGAGAAAACGGCTGCGGTCCGCATCTGTCACATTGTTCATGTTGTGCAGCTGGTGCCAGGTCAGCTGGCAGGGTTTCGCGCACAAGGCCCGTATGGCGCGGCCAAACAGGCGCCGGTTCGGGTCGCCCACCACCCACAACCACCACAACGGCGAGCCGCCGGTGGTGACGACCGTCAGGCGGCGGATATGCAGCAGCCCGGGCTTGGCTCTTTCGCCTTTTCTGGACGGCAGCGCGAACGCCACGCCGGGCAGGAATACGCGCTCCAACCAGCCCTTGAGCATGGCCGGCGGTCCGTGGAACCACACCGGGTACACGAACACCAGGTGTTCGGCCCAACGCACCGCGTCGACATGGGGCTGCACCCGGGCCTCGATCAGGCCCGGATTGTCGAGGTACGCTTCGCGCTCGTCGCGCTTCATCACCGGATCGAAGCCCTCGGCGTACAGGTCGATCGTGCGCAACTCATTGCCGCCCCGTCGCAGCGCGTCGCAGGCGGCCGCAAACAAGACCGCGTTGAAGCTGTGCGGGTTCGGATGGCAGTGCACGACCAGGGTTTTCATGGCAGCAGCGGCCGATGGCCGCCCTCAGGGCCGGGCGTATTCCGGCCGCCAGCCCCTGGTCTTGCCTGGGTTCATGAGCCCGTGCGGATCGGCGATCTTCTTGAACTCTATCTGTGCGTCGTCGATGGACTTCATGCCGCCGTCCTCGATCGTGACCACATGGCCGTCGAATACGGTCACGCCGCGCGCCTCGATGCTCCGCTGGACTTCCTGCAGCCGCTCGGCATCCAGGTAACTCACCAGCGGAATCGCGTAGACGCCGTAGCCGCCACCGGCCAGCGCGAATTCATGGTGCCACAGGATCTCCTCGCCAAATTCCACCATCAGCGCCAGCGCCAGCGCCAGGTCGAACGGCTGCGGATACGAGAGCTGGATGTAGGTCCAGCTGCGATCGACCTTCAGCGCCATCAGCGTGGTGTGGTTGTAGGCGCACTCGTAGGCCGGCAGCAGGCCGGCGGCGGCCACCTCGGCGTCGGTCATGGCCATCGTGATGCGCCCGCCGTGGCTCTTGACGAGCGCCTCGAATGCGGCCAATCCCGGCGCCGCGCACAAGGCGAACACGGCATCGTGGGTGGCATCGAAGCGGCCCTGGTACTGTGCGTAATAAGGCGCGAAGCGGCGCTCAACCGTGGTCAGGAGCCGCAACGGCAGGTCGGGGCGGCATGCGTCCATGCCGAACCGCAGCGCCGCCTCGTAACTGTCGAACAGCGCGATCATGTGGCGCCAGTCCTCGGCCGGCGCCAGCCGCACGTCCAGCTCGGTGATGATGCCGTTGGTGCCGTAGGCGTGGTGCACCTTCTGGATGTCGGCCCCCGACAGCTCGATCAGGCGCGGCTCTTCTTCGAGCGTGAGCACCTGGATGCGCGTGATGTTGCCGGGGTCCTTCAGGATGCCGTGCCGGATCGAGCCCACGCCGCCGAAACCACCGGCGACGAACCCGCCTACCGTGGCGTCGGTGAGCGTCGAGGGGAACATCAGGATCTCCTGCCCGGTGGCACACGCCGCCCGTTCGAGCGCGGCGATGATGCAGCCGGTCTGCACTGTGGCGTAACCGGCGTGGACCTGCACCGCGTCGAGCGCCAGTGTCTCGACGATCACACCGCGCTGCATCGGTGTGCACTGGCCGTAGTTGCCGGTGCCGCCGCCGCGCAGCGTGACCGGCACGCGGGCGCGCGCACAGGCCGATGCAATGCGGCGCATTTGGTCCATGTTCCTGGGCACCAGCAGCAGGTCGGCGGTCTTGTCGCGCAGCAACTCGGTCAATACCGGGCTGTACCAATGGAAGTCGACCGACTTGGCGCGCAGCAGCGCCGGGTCGTCGTGCATCTCGATGCCGTCCAGCGCCTGGCGCAGTGATCGCAGGTCGGTCACAGGAATCGCCCCTGGCGCATGACGCGGCGCCGGCGCCCGGCGGGCGTCAGCAACTCGTGGTCGCTGCAGGCGGCCAGGCAGACCAGGTCGGCTGGACAACCTTCGGCGATGCGGCCATTCCAGTGCAACCCGAGCGCACGCGCGGGGTTCACGGTGATGCTCGCCAACCAGTCGTCCGCCGGCGCAAGGTGCGCCACCTGGACGCCGAGGCCAAAGGTCTCCAGCAGGTCATAACTTCCATAGGGGTAGAACGGGTCGGCCACGTTGTCGCTGGCAATACTGGGACGCAACCCGAGCTCCACCGCCTCGTTCAGGCGCGTGATGCCGCGCTCGACCGGCGTACCGCGCCAGGAGCCCTGGAGATAGAGGTTGGTGGTGGGCAGCGCCACCAGTTCGATGCCGGCCCGGTCGCAGGCGCGCAGCGTGCGCGCGGCATGCGCCGCGCTCTGTACCGACAGCGAACAGGCGTGGCCACACACGACACGCACACGCTGTGGCTGCCCCAATGCGAGGTCGGCGATGACCTGCAGTCCCACCGCGTCGGTGTCGAGCCCCTCGTCGACGTGAAAGTCCAGCGGCAGGTTGTGCGCGGCCGCCAGGGCGAACAGGCGCCCGAGCTTGTCCGCCATGCCCTCGTTGCGGTAGACAAAGGCGCCCAGCGCGACCGTGCCGCCAGCCGCCGCGACCGCCACCTGCTCGGCAATATGCTGCCCTGCCGGGGCATCGGCCCAGAGGTCCAGCGGCACCAGCGCGACCGCCTGCAGTTCAATGCGGCCGCGCCACAGGTCACGCATTTGTTCGAACACCGGCAGCGCCACCGGCGGCTCGGCGCTGACCCAATCGAGATGGGTGCGCATGGCGCGCGTTCCGCAAGACCAGGCGTCTTCCAGCGCGCGCGCCATGCGCCGACGCACGTCCCCGGGGGTCCAGGTGGCGCGGTGCGCGGCCGAGCGGGTGATGGCCGCGGCCAGGTCGCCCCGGGCAGCACCCACTTCGGCCACGGTATAGGCCTTGTCGAGGTGCACGTGGGCATCCACGAAAGCGCTCAGCACCGTGCCGCGCGCCGGCGCGGGTGTGGGGACGATGCCCATCACGTCGCCGCCCTCCACCCACAGGTCGAACGCCTGCTGCGCCGGCAGGTCCTCGAACGCGCCGCGCAGGCACGGCGGTATACGCATGGCATGCAGTTGCATCGGTGGCCCCGCGGTCGTCATCGTTGGGACTTGATCTCGCTCTCGTGCCACTTGCCAAGCACGAGCCGGGATAGGAGGTTGAACATAAAGAATATCGCAATGCCGGTCAGCGACACCAGCACCAGCGCGGCGAACATCTTCGGTATCTCGGTCCTGAAGCTCGACTCGAGGATGCGCGACGCAAGGCCGGTCTCGCGGCCGGCGGCGCCGGCGACGAATTCGGCCACCACCGCGCCGATCAGGCTCAGGCCGCCGGCCACCTTGAGCCCGGCGATGAAATAAGGCATTGCCGCCGGCGCCAGCAGAAAACGCAGCGTTTGCCAGCGGTTCGCACGGTACAGCTTGAACAGGTCGCGCAGGTTGAGGTCGGCGCTGCGCAGGCCGATCACGGTATTCGAGAGGATCGGGAAAAAAGCCACGATGAAGGCCACCAGCAGCAATGCCGCCGTGGTGCTGGGGATGAAGATGATGATCAGCGGCGCGATCGCGATGATCGGCGTGACCTGCAGCACGATCGCAAACGGGAACAGGCTGAGTTCGACCCAGCGCGAC
>JANMYG010000446.1:0-2077 GCA_031381865.1 Betaproteobacteria bacterium
GGGCCGCCTGACCCTGCTGCCCGACACCAACATCATCAAGCTGCCCAACATCAGCGCGTCGCAGAACCAGCTGGTGACGGCCATCCGCGAGCTGCAGTCCAAGGGTTATGCATTGCCCGACTTTCCCGAGCAACCACACACCGACGCGGAGAAAGCCATCCGGCTGCGCTACAACAAATGCATGGGCAGCGCGGTGAACCCGGTGCTGCGCGAAGGCAACTCCGACCGCCGCGCGCCCAAGGCCGTGAAGGAATATGCGCGCAAGAACCCGCACAGCATGGCCGAGTGGAGCCAGGCCTCGCGCTCTCACGTCTCGCACATGCACCACGGCGACTTCTACCACGGCGAAAAGTCCATGACGCTGGACACGGCACGCGATGTGCGCATGGAACTGGCCACGCACGGCGGCAAGTCGCTGGTGCTCAAACCGTTGACCAGGCTGCTGGCGGGCGAAGTCATCGACAGCATGTTCATGAGCAAGAAGGCACTGTGCGACTTCTACGAGAAAGAGATCGAAGACGCGCACAAGACTGGCGTCATGTTCTCGCTGCACGTCAAGGCCACGATGATGAAGGTCTCGCACCCGATCGTGTTCGGCCACTGCGTGAGGATTTTCTACAAGGATGCCTTCGCCAGGCACGAAGCGCTGTTCGCCGAGCTGGGCGTCAACGTCAACAACGGCATGGCCAACCTGTACGACAAGATCGCCACGCTGCCGCAGAGCAAGCAGGACGAGATCAAGCGCGATCTGCACGCCTGCCATGCGTACCGCCCGGAGCTGGCGATGGTCGATTCCGCCAAGGGGATCACCAACTTTCATTCGCCCAACGACATCATTGTCGATGCCTCCATGCCGGCCATGATCCGCAACGGCGGCAAGATGTGGGGAGCCGATGGCCGCCTGAAGGACGTCAAGGCCGTGATGCCTGAAAGCACCTTCGCCCGCATCTACCAGGAGATCATCAACTTCTGCAAATGGCACGGCAACTTCGACCCGAAGACCATGGGCACGGTGCCCAACGTGGGCCTGATGGCCCAGCAGGCCGAAGAGTACGGCTCGCACGACAAGACCTTCGAGATCACCGAAGGCGGTGTGGCCAACATCGTCGACATCGCCACCGGCGAGGTGCTGCTGAGCCAGAAGGTGGAGGCCGGCGACATCTGGCGCATGTGCCAATGCAAGGACGCCCCGGTCCGCGACTGGGTCAAGCTGGCCGTGACGCGTGCCCGCAACTCCGGCATGCCCGCCGTGTTCTGGCTGGACCCGTACCGCCCGCATGAAAACGAGTTGATCAAAAAGGTCAAGACCTACCTCAAGGACCACGACACCACGGGCCTGGACATCCAGATCATGTCGCAGGTGCGTGCCATGCGTTTCACGCTGGAACGGGTGATCCGCGGGCTCGACACCATCTCGGTCACCGGCAACATCCTGCGCGACTACCTGACCGACCTGTTCCCCATCATGGAACTGGGCACCAGCGCCAAGATGCTGTCCATCGTCCCCCTGATGGCCGGTGGCGGCATGTACGAAACGGGTGCCGGCGGCTCGGCGCCCAAGCACGTACAGCAATTGGTCGAAGAAAACCATTTGCGCTGGGATTCGCTGGGTGAGTTCCTGGCGCTGGCCGTCTCGCTGGAGGATTTGGGGCTCAAGACCGGCAACGCCCGGGCCAACATCCTCGCCAGAACGCTGGATGCCGCCACCGGAAAACTGCTGGAGAACAACAAGAACCCTTCCCCCAAGACCGGCCAGTTGGACAACCGCGGAAGCCAGTTCTACCTGGCCATGTACTGGGCCCAGGAGCTGGCGGCGCAGACTGCAGACACGGCATTTGGAGCCCGATTCGCAGCCCTGGCCAAGCAACTGACCGACAACGAGAAAACGATCCTGGCCGAACTGGCGGCCGTGCAAGGCAAGCCGGCGGACATCGGCGGTTATTACCTGCCAGATACCGCGAAGCTGGACGCCATCATGCGCCCCAGTGCTACGCTGAACAAGGTGTTGGCGTCCGTCAAGGTGTAAGACGAGGGGGAGACTCGGTGGGGGCAGCCGCCGCGCCGGGCCGCCCCAAGC
>JANMYG010000459.1:0-2199 GCA_031381865.1 Betaproteobacteria bacterium
CCCGGCCACGGCGGGCCGGGCATCGTGGCGCACAGCTATCTGGAAGGGTCTTACACCGAGCACTACCCGGCGATCGAGCGCAACCGCAACGGTCTGCAGCGCCTGTTTCGCCAGTTCTCGTGGCCTCAGGGCATTCCCAGCCACGTGTCGCCCGAAGTGCCGGGCTCGATCCATGAAGGCGGGGAGTTGGGCTACTCGTTGGCCCATGCCTATGGCGCGGCATTCGACAACCCCGACCTCATCGTCGCCTGCGTCGTCGGTGACGGCGAGGCCGAGACCGGCGCGCTCGCGGCGAGCTGGCACTCCAACAAATTCCTGAACCCCGCGCGCGACGGCGCGGTGCTGCCGATCCTGCATCTGAACGGCTACAAGATCGCCAACCCTACGGTGCTGGCGCGCATCAGCCGGGAAGAGCTGACCGACCTGATGCGCGGCTACGGCCACGAACCGCATTTCGTCGAAGGCGACGACCCGGAGTTGGTGCACCAGGCGCTGGCGGGTGCGCTGGACGCGGTGTTGGCCCAGATACGCCAGTTTCAACACGAGGCGCGATCCCTTGACCCGGTGCAATCGCCGACGCGGCCGCGCTGGCCGATGATCGTGCTGCGCACGCCCAAGGGGTGGACCGGGCCGAAGCGCGTCGATGGCCATGCGGTTGAAGGCAGCTGGCGCTCGCACCAGGTGCCGATTGCCGAGTTCAAGACTGCAGGGCACGTGCAGCAGCTCGAAAGCTGGCTCAAGAGCTACCGGCCTGAGGAACTGTTCGACGGGGACGGTCGGTTCCTTGACGAGTTGGCAACGCTGGCGCCGACAGGCCAGCGCCGCATGGGCTGCAACCCGCACGCCAATGGGGGCGCGTTGCTGAAGCCGCTGGACATGCCTTCCTTCCGCGCGCACGCCGTTGCGGTGCCCGAGCCGGGCGCCGTGGTAGCCGAGGCCACGCGCGTGCTGGGCAGGTTTCTGCGTGACGTGATGAGGCTCAACCTGAAAGCGGCCAACTTCCGAATCTTCGGCCCGGATGAAACCGCATCGAACCGGCTGGATGCCGTGTTCGAGGTCTCCGGCAAGGTGTGGCTGGACGGCGTGCAGGAGGAGCGCGACAACCACCTCAGCGCCAACGGGCGGGTCATGGAAGTGCTGAGCGAACACCTGTGCGAAGGCTGGCTCGAAGGTTATTTGCTCACCGGCCGCCACGGCCTCTTCTCGTGCTACGAAGCCTTCATCCACATCATCGATTCGATGTTCAACCAGCACGCCAAGTGGTTGAAGGTATGCAACCAGATTCCCTGGCGCAAGCCCATCGCGTCGCTGAACTACCTGCTCACCTCGCATGTCTGGCGGCAAGACCACAACGGCTTCTCGCACCAGGACCCGGGCTTCATCGACCACGTGGCCAGCAAGAAGGCCGATGTCGTGCGCATCTACCTGCCACCCGACGCCAACACGCTGCTGTCGGTGGCCGACCACTGCCTGCGCAGCCGCAACTACGTCAACCTCATCATCGCCGGCAAGCAGCCGGCACCGCAGTGGCTGGACATGGACGCGGCGGTGCGCCACTGCGCGGCCGGCGCGGGCGTGTGGGAATGGGCCAGCAACGATGCTGGTGTTGGTCAGGTCGACCCCGACGTCGTGATGGCGTGCGCGGGCGACGTGCCGACGCTGGAGGCGCTGGCCGCCGTGACGCTGCTGCGCAGCTATGTGCCCGGCATCCGCATCCGCTTCGTCAACGTTGTCGACCTGATGGTGTTGCAGCCACCGTCAGAGCATCCCCACGGCCTGGCGGACCACGAGTTCGATGCGCTGTTCACCACCGACAAGCCGGTCATCTTCGCCTTCCATGGCTACCCGGCGATCATTCACAAGCTGACCTACCGGCGGCGCAACCACGACAACATCCACGTGCGCGGCTACAAGGAAGAGGGCACCACGACGACGCCGTTCGACATGGTGGTGCTGAACAGCGTGGACCGCTATCAATTGGCGCTGGACGCGATTCGGCGCATTCCCAGGCTGGCGGGTCAGGTCGAGGCGGAAGCCGCTCGCTTTGATGCGGCCCGGCAACGCCACAAGCGCTACATCGCCGAGCACGGCGACGACCTGCCGGAGGTGCGCGATTGGCGCTGGCCGCACTGAGCGCAGGCCGGTGGTCACGAGCCGCGTCCTGGCGCTGAACAGTGGCTCCTTTTCGCTCGAGTTCGG
>JANMYG010000474.1:0-4730 GCA_031381865.1 Betaproteobacteria bacterium
GAAGCGCTGGAGAAAGACTGGGCCACCAACCCACGCTGGAAAGGCATCGAGCGCGGCTACAGCGCCGCCGACGTGGTACGCCTGCGCGGCTCGTTTCCGATCGAACATACACTGGCGCGCCGCGGCGCCGAAAAGCTGTGGGATCTGCTGCACACCGAGCCCTATGTCAACTGCCTCGGCGCCCTGACCGGCGGACAGGCGATGCAGCAGGTCAAGGCCGGCGTGAAGGCCATCTACCTGTCGGGCTGGCAGGTCGCCGCCGACAACAACTCCTATGCGTCCATGTACCCGGACCAATCGCTGTATCCGGTGGATTCGGTGCCGACTGTCGTCGAGCGCATCAACAACACCTTCCGGCGCGCCGATGAAATCCAGCACTCGAAGGGTGTGGACGTCGGCGACGCGGCTTATATCGACAACTTCGCCCCCATCGTCGCCGATGCCGAGGCCGGCTTCGGCGGCGTGCTGAATGCTTTCGAACTGATGAAAGCCATGATCAAGGCCGGCGCGGCCGGTGTGCATTGGGAAGACCAGTTGGCGTCGGTCAAGAAGTGCGGCCACATGGGCGGCAAGGTGCTGGTGCCGACTGTGGAAGCCAACCAGAAGCTGATTGCGGCGCGCATGGCCGCCGACGTGTGTGGCGTGCCGTCGCTGGTGATCGCCCGAACGGACGCCGAAGCCGCCGACCTGTTGACCAGCGACTACGACGAGAACGACAAGCCGTTCATCACCGGCGAGCGCACCTCGGAAGGCTTCTACAAGACGCGCAAGGGCATCGACCAGGCGATCTCGCGCGCCATTGCTTATGCCCGTTACGCCGACCTGGTGTGGTGCGAAACCGGCACCCCGGACCTGGCTTTCGCCAAGAAGTTCGCCGACGCGGTGCACAAGGTGCACCCGGGCAAGATGCTGGCCTACAACTGTTCGCCGTCGTTCAACTGGAAGAAGAACCTCGACGACGCGACGATCGCGAAGTTCCAGCGCGAACTCGGCGCCATGGGCTACAAGTACCAGTTTATTACCCTGGCGGGTATCCATTCCATGTGGTACAACATGTTCGACCTGGCGCAGGACTACGTCAAGCGCGGCATGTCGGCTTATGTCGAAAAGGTACAGGAGCCGGAATTCGCCGCGCGTGACCGGGGCTACACCTTCGTGTCGCACCAGCAGGAAGTGGGCACCGGATATTTCGATGAAATCACCACCGTGATCCAGGGCGGCAAGTCGAGCGTCACGGCGCTCACCGGCTCCACCGAAGAAGAGCAGTTCCACTGATCCGGCGTGACGGCCCAGCGGCCCCGGACCGCCCGCTACGGGTGGCCCGGGGCGCTTTCGTATGCGCCGCGCAACACAAGCCGGCCGGATGGTGAAGCCGGTGCGGGCCGGTCACCGACCGGCGCGCTGCTGCGTCTAGAATCGTGTGCAGCAGTCGGCAACCATCGAAAACAAGAGCGAGAAAGGCAGTCTGGTTATGACACCGCGAACTCCAACGGAATTGGTTTATTGAGCTCACGAGGCGGTAGTCCGCGCGCCTCGTGCGCCGGCACTGGCCCGAATGAAAGTAAGACGCGGTTGTTGCCGCGTTTTTTTTTGCCCATTAGTTATTCACACTGCGCCATGATCCAAATCACACTTCCCGACAACTCCGTGCGCGAATACCCCGGCCCGGTGACGGTGGCCGAGGTTGCCGCGTCGATAGGCGCCGGTCTCGCGAAAGCCGCACTGGCAGGCAAGATCGACGGCAAGGTGGTCGACACCAGCTTTCGCATCGAAGCTGATGGCCATTTGTCGATCATCACGGCCAAGGACCCCGAAGGCCTGGAAGTCATCCGCCACTCGACCGCCCACCTGCTGGCCTATGCGGTCAAGGAGCTGTTTCCGGACGCGCAAGTCACGATCGGCCCGGTGATCGAGAACGGGTTCTTCTACGACTTTTCGTACCAGCGGCCGTTCGCACCGGAGGACCTGGTCGCGATCGAGAAGAAGATGGTGGAACTCGCGGCCAGGGACGAGCCGGTGACGCGGCGGGTGCTGCCGCGCGACGAGGCGGTGGCGTACTTCAAGGGCATGGGTGAGCATTACAAGGCCGAGATCATCGCCAGCATTCCCTCCGGTGAGGATGTGTCGCTGTACCGCGAGGGCGGCTTCGAAGACCTGTGCCGCGGCCCGCATGTGCCGAGCACGGGCAAGCTGCGGTTCTTCAAGTTGATGAAACTCGCCGGCGCCTACTGGCGTGGTGACCACCGCAACGAAATGCTGCAGCGCATCTACGGCACGGCTTGGGCCACCAAGGAAGAGTTGCAGCAGCATCTGACGATGCTCGAAGAGGCCGAGAAGCGCGACCACCGCAGACTCGGGCGTGAACTCGACCTGTTCCACATCGACGACCATGCGCCCGGGCTGGTGTTCTGGCATCCCAAGGGCTGGACCCTGTGGCAGGGCGTCGAGCAGTACATGCGGCAGATTTATCGCGACAACGGCTACCTGGAGGTCAAGGGCCCGCAGATCATCGACAAGGGGCTGTGGGAGAAGACCGGTCACTGGGACAAATACCGGGACAACATGTTTGTCACCGAATCGGAGAAACGCGAGTACGCGCTCAAGCCGATGAACTGCCCCGGGCACATCCTGATATTCAAGCAGGGCATCAAGAGTTACCGCGACCTGCCGCTGCGGTACGGCGAGTTCGGCCAGTGCCACCGCAACGAACCCTCGGGCGGCCTGCACGGCATCATGCGCGTGCGTGGCTTCACGCAGGACGACGGCCACATCTTCTGCACCGAAGACCAGATCCTGCAGGAATGCGTCGATTACACGGCGCTGCTGCAGAAGGTCTACAAGGATTTCGGCTTCGACAACATCATCTACAAGGTGGCGACGCGCCCGGTGCAGCGCATCGGCTCGGACGCCGTGTGGGACAAGGCCGAGCAGGCGCTGATGGAAAGCATGCGGGCTTCCAACTGCGTCTATGAAATCTCGCCGGGCGAAGGCGCCTTCTACGGGCCCAAGATCGAGTACACCCTCAAGGACGCGATTGGCCGCCAGTGGCAGTGCGGCACCATGCAGGTGGATTTTTCGATGCCGGAGCGGCTGGACGCCGAATATGTGGGTGAAGACGGCGCCCGCCACAGGCCGGTCATGCTGCACCGCGCCATCGTCGGCAGCCTCGAGCGCTTCATCGGAATCCTGATCGAACAAAGCGCCGGCGCGTTGCCTGCCTGGCTTGCGCCGGTGCAGGTTTCGGTCCTCAATATCACCGATGCACAGGCGCCGTACGCCGCGACAGTGGCGAAAACGCTGCAGAATCAAAGTCTTAGGGTCAATCTGGACCTCCGCAACGAGAAGATTACGTATAAAATACGGGAGCATTCGATGCAAAAGCCGCCATACATCCTTGTCGTAGGCGACAAGGAGATGGCAGCCGGCGCCGTTGCAGTGCGCGCCCGGGGAAATATTGACCTCGGTGTGATGTCCCTCGAAGCGTTCTCCCAAAGAATTGCCGGCGACATCCTGCACAAGTCTGTTGTCTGAGTTAATTTAACGACGATTCCAGTTTGTCTGCGTGTATTGCGCGGCATGCGCCACGGCTTCGTGGCAATTATTTTGAAGGACTGAACCATCGCTACTGAATTTCGTGACCGCCGTCACCGCGAAGAACGCAAACACCGCCTTAACCGGGAAATCATGGCGCCCGAAGTACGCCTCTCCGGCCCTGAAAACGAACCCATGGGGGTTGTGAGCCTGATGGAGGCGCTCCGTCTGGCTGGCGAGATGGATGTCGACCTGGTCGAAATCTCCGCCACGGCGAACCCGCCGGTCTGCAGGTTGATGGACTACGGCAAGTTCAAGTACCAGGAACAGAAAAAGGCGGCGGAAGCGAAGTCCAAGCAGACGGTCATCGAGATCAAGGAAGTCAAGTTCCGGCCCGGTACCGACGACGGCGACTACAACATCAAGATGCGCAACATCCGGCGCTTCCTGGCCGAAGGCGACAAGTGCAAGATCACGCTGCGCTTCCGGGGCCGCGAAATCACGCACCAGGAAATCGGCATGGCGCTTTTGAACCGCATCCGCGATGAGTTGGCAGACATCATCATCGTCGAGCAGTTTCCCAAGCTGGAAGGCCGGCAGATGATCATGATGATCGCGCCGGGCAAGAAAAAAGTGGCCGTCAAGGCCGCAGCCGAAGCCTCTCAACCGGCTTCGGCGTAAGAAATCGGAGCTGCAGCGGAATTTGCCGGTGCAGCGATGACAGTGGAGGGCTGCAAGGCTCGCCGCTAACAAGTGGAGGGCTGCGAAGCTCGCCACGAACAAGTGCAGCTGCGTCAATTGCGTTCTTGATCGGCGACGTACGGCATGCGCCGGTCGGCCGTGGTGCCAACATGGGTTGGCCATGACACAACAAACACAACAAACAGGGAAATTTTCATCACACTCTCCTCGTCAACCTGGGGCTGCTGGAATGAGCAACCGTGGAGAGAATGTTAGCCAGCGCGCGAGTGGCGCGAATCCGTGGTGCTACCCGGATTTAGGGAGGCGAGTACCTATGTATTTTGCGGTGCGTGCGATTAACTCGCTGCGCGATCGCACATTGAGCTTGCCGAATAGTTCGGCGACGTGTTTCTCGATGGTTCGCTCAGAGCGATGCAGCTTGGCGGCGATGGCCGCGTTGGATAAGCCTTCTGTCAACAATTCGTAGACTTCGCGTTGGCGCGCGGTCAAGCCCAAGG
>JANMYG010000490.1:0-3061 GCA_031381865.1 Betaproteobacteria bacterium
CCTCCGTGTCAGGGCCAAACGTGACGCACGACATTCGCTGGTTGCGGGCCGGGCAGGAGTTCGATCTATGAGCGCCGTCTTGAAGCCTTCGGTGGGCGACAAATCATCCGAACAGACCTTCTTCGAGAACCAGAAATTGCCGCCCGACAAACGCGGCGTCACCTTCGAGGCGCTGTTTTACAAGCAGTTGCACAACGTCACCGCGCGTATCCATGACACCGAAAACCTGGAGCAGATCATGCTCGAGGCGAGTCAGGACATTTGCCGGTTGCTCAATGCCGACCGGTTGACGTTGTATGCCGTGAACGAAGACCGCACATCCATCGTCTCCAAGGTCAAGACCGGGCTCAACAGCAGCCGCGATCTGAAGCTGCCTATTTCTCCGCAAAGCCTGGCCGGTTACGCCGCGTTCAGCCGGCAGCAACTCAATCTGGCCGACGTCTACGACGACGATGCACTCAAGCAGATCCACCCGGCGCTGACGTTCCTGAAGGAAGTCGACAAGCGCTCGGGTTACCGGACGCGCCAGATGCTGGTGGCGCCCATACTTGATGGCGATGTGCTGCACGGCGTCTTGCAGATCATCAACAACAAGAGCGACCAGCCCTTCGGGACGCTGGAAGTCGAGGGGGTTGCCCAGCTGTGCAAGACGCTCGCCACCGCGATCCGCCAGCGCATGCAGCGGGCCAGCGAGGCTTCGCGGCGCAAGGCGACCAAATTCGACGGGCTGGTGGCCGATGGCGTCATCACCGCCGCCGAACTGGAGCGGTGCCTGGTCGACGCCCGCACTGATGGCAAGCCGGTCGAACATATGCTGATGGCGAATTTCAAGGTTCGCCCGGCCCAGATCGGGCCGTCGCTGTCGAAGTTTTTCGGTGTTCCGTACGAGCCTTTCAATGCCGGCCGGATCCGTTCGGAAATGCTGCACGGCCCCCTGAAGCGCGAGTTCATCGAGGAGCAGGGCTGGGTTCCACTGGAGGAGTCGCCCGACGGCCTGGTCATCATGTGTGTCGACCCGGAGGCGGTGCGCGGCGCCCGGGTGGTGCCACAGGTGTTTCCCAGGATCACCAAGTTCGCCTACCGGGTCACGACCCTGGCCGAGTTCCAGGAAACTCTTGCGCAACTGTACGGCGCGGGTGTCGAAGGCGGTTCGATCGACCAGTTGCTGGCCGACATGGACGGCGGGCCGATCGACGATGGGACCAACGATGACTCGCTGGAATCTGCCGCAGCCGACAACGAACTCGTCAAATTCGTCAACAAGGTCATCATCGACGCCCACAACCAAAAGGTGTCCGACATCCACATCGAACCGATGCCCGGCAAGTTCAAGACCGGCATCCGGTTCAGGATCGACGGGACATTGATGCCCTATATCGAGGTTCCGGCGCATTTCCGCCAGGCCATGGTGACGCGGCTGAAGATCATGTGCGACCTCGACATCTCGGAGCGGCGCAAGCCGCAGGACGGCAAGATCAAGTTCAAGAAGTACGGCCCGCTGGACATAGAGTTGCGGGTAGCCACCATCCCGACGGCAGGCGGTGTCGAAGACGTGGTGATGCGTATCCTGGCGGCCGGTGAACCGATTCCTCTGGACAAGCTGGGTTTGACGCCCCACAACAAGGAACGGGTGATTCGGACGGTCGAGAAGCCCTATGGATTGTTCTATGTCTGTGGCCCCACCGGCTCGGGCAAGACCACCACGCTGCACTCGATCCTCAAGCACCTGAACACGCCCGACACCAAGATCTGGACCGCCGAAGACCCGGTGGAAATCACGCAAAAGGGCCTGCGGCAAGTTCAGATCAACAAGAAGGCGGGCATCGACTTCGCGCTGGTGATGCGGGCGTTCCTGCGGGCCGACCCGGACATCATCATGGTGGGCGAATCGCGCGACAAGGAAACCGTGTCGATGGGCGTGGAGGCCTCGCTCACCGGCCACCTCGTGTTCTCGACCCTGCATACCAACTCGGCGCCCGAGTCCATCACGCGCCTGCTGGACATGGGCATGGACCCGTTCAATTTCGCCGACGCGTTGTTGGGCATCCTGGCGCAGCGTCTGGCCAAGAAGTTGTGCGACTGCAAAGAGGCCTACGTGCCGGACGCCGAGGAACTGCGGCTCTTTGCCGTTGAGTACTCGGAAGAACTCAGGCACTCGGCCGCCTGGAAAGCCGATTACGCGGGCGAAACCACGAAATTGATCGATAGCTGGACCAAGCTCTATGGGCAAGACGGCCAGCTCAGGTTTTACCGCCACGTGGGTTGCGACAAGTGCAACAAGACCGGCTACAAGGGCCGGATCGGCCTGCACGAACTGCTGATCGCCGACGACGACATCAAGCGGCTGATCCAGGAGCGTGCCCGCGTGGCCGAAATCTTCGCCGCGGCGGTGGAAGGCGGCATGCGCACGTTGAAGATGGACGGCATGGAGAAAATCATGATGGGCCTCACGGACATCAAAATGGTCAGGTCGGTTTGTATCAAGTGACACGATCCGAGTGACAAAAATGTCGCGCCGACTCCCGCAATAGTTGGATGTAGGGGTTTATTGCGACAAACTGTGTTGATGTTCGCCAATCGGATGGGCAACACTGGGTCAAATCATGTTGGCACGGAATCTGCTGAAAACGAGGCTCTCGGTTGTTCCAATTCTTATAAGGAGTTTTCAATGAAGCGTTCCATACAAAAGGGCTTTACCTTGATCGAGCTGATGATCGTTGTCGCGATCATCGGTATTTTGGCGGCGGTGGCCCTGCCCGCGTACCAGGACTACACGGTGCGCGCGAAGGTGTCGGAAATCATTTTGGCGGCCTCTTCCGGCAAAGTGGCAGTTGCGGAAGCGGCACAGGCAGGCGGTTCGATGGGCGCGATAACGGCCATCCAGAGTCAGAATTCCAAGTTTGTTTCAGAGGTCTATTACCAGGTGACTGACGCCTCGCACGGATCGATCACGGCAATTGGTTCGACTGCCGAGCCAAAGGTCGCCGGCGCGGGCGTCCGGTTTGACGGAGAGTTGCAGGCAAATGGTCAAGTGCGCTGGACGTGCCTGGCTGCCACAACC
>JANMYG010000518.1:0-1566 GCA_031381865.1 Betaproteobacteria bacterium
ACGCCGGGCGCCGATATCTGGGACAAGGTGCAACGCATCCGCCCCCTGGTACCGAGCCTCCAGGCGGTGCTGCAGGTCGGCGGCCCGGCTGGCAATGCGCAGGATCAAGCCAGCGGCATCCATGACTTCGACCAGTTGCTGGCCACGTTCCCGGGTGAACGCCTGACCAGCGGGCGCACGATCGAGGCCACCGACACGGCAGCCTATTTCCACACCGGCGGCACCACCGGCACACCCAAGCTGGTGCGGCACACGCACGAGAACCAGGTCTACCAGTCGTGGGTGGTCAACACCATGTTGTCGTCGCAGCCCGGGCGCGCGATGTTGTTCGGCCTGCCGCTGTACCACGTGGGCGGGGCGTTGACGCAGGGGCTGGCGGCGCTCGCGCAGGGCGGCTCGCTGGTGGTGTTGTCGCCGTCGGGCTGGCGCAATCCGTCGGCGCTGCGCCATGTCTGGAAACTGGTGGAGCGTTTCAAGCCGACCGTGTTCGGGGCGGTTCCCACGGTGCTGGCGGCTGCCGCGGCGATGCCGGTGGGTGACGCGGACACGAGCAGCATCCGCGTCGTCAGCGGTGGCGGCTCGGCCATCCCGGTGGCGGTGGGCAAGGCGTTGCAGCAGCGCTTTGGCGTACCGGTGCTCGAGGTGTACGGCATGACCGAGACCTCCAGCGTGCACACCATCTCGTACCTGGACCGGCCGCTGCGCCTGGGTTCGGTGGGTCACGCGGTGCCCTACAGCCGCGTGCGCGTGATCAAGGTCGACGCGGACGGACATTGCGCGGGTGATTGCGCGGCCAACGAGATCGGCGTGGTGGCGATGAGCGGGCCGGGCGTGTTCAGCGGCTACCTGAACGCGGTGCACAACGCGGGCGCCTTTGTCGAGCCGGGCTGGGTCAACTCGGGCGACCTGGGCCGCCTCGACGAAGACGGCTACCTGTGGATCACCGGCCGCGCCAAGGACCTCATCATCCGCGGCGCGCACAACATCGACCCGCTGCCGGTCGAGGAGGCTTTTTTCCAGCATCCGGATGTGGCGCTGGCGACTATCGTCGGCCAGCCCGACGCCTACGCGGGTGAATTGCCGTTGGCCTACGTGCAACTCAAGCCCGGCGCCAACGCGAGTCCGGCCGACCTGCTGGCCTTCGTGCGCAGCCGCACGCCCGAGCGCGCCGCCGTGCCAGTGGCGGTGCTGCTGGTTGATGCGATCCCGCTCACCGGTGTGGGCAAGGTGTTCAAGCCGCAACTGCGCTGGGATGCGGCGCAAAGGGTGTTTGCCGCGACGCTGGCGCCGCTGATCGCGCAAGGCGTGCCGTTGTCGGTGGCGGTGGGAGCGCATGGCACGCACGGCACGCTGGCCACGGTGACGGTCGCCGGCGCTGCGTTGCCGGCGGGGGAGCGGGAGCGGATCGAAGCCCTGGTGCACCAACAACTGAACCCGTTCGTGATCCGGCACCAGATCGTGTGGACTGACTGAGCTTCGGTTGGCCGCAAGTACTTCGCGGCGCTTGGCCAGGCCGACGCGCGGCATGCGCTCGCACAACCAGGCCGGCTCGACCGGTGGCCTTGC
>JANMYG010000541.1:0-12870 GCA_031381865.1 Betaproteobacteria bacterium
ACGAACGTTGCGGCGAGGCTCACAATTGCGCGAAGCGCTTGTGATGCCGGAGCCAAGACCGCAGGGCAGTCGACGCGTTCAGCGGAGACCGCCCCAGCATGAGCCACCGCCGGGTACCGCATGCCGCGAGGCGCGCCAACAAAAGGCAATTGGCGATCAAGAGCCAACGACCGCAATGGGCCGATAGCTCCCGGCGCGAACTGCCCCGGGGTCGGCCCGGTACCGATGCCGGCGGCGCCGATCGCAAGCGCCGACTACACCTGCTCGGGCACCATGTCGATGGCGCCGCAGGGGCATTCGGCCGCGCAGATGCCGCATCCCTTGCAGTAGTCGTAATTGAATTCGAAACGCTTGCCGGGGCCGAGCTTGATGACGGCGTTGTCGGGGCACACGCCGTAGCAGTTGTCGCATTCGAAGCAATTGCCGCAGCTCAGGCAGCGGCGCGCCTCGAACAGCGCGTTGTCCTCGGTCAGGCCACCCTGCACTTCGTCGAAGCTGCTGGTGCGCCGCGCCAGGTCGAGCTGCGGACGCACGGTCTTGGGCGCGTCGCTGTAATACCAGGGGTTCAGCCGCTCGAAGGTGGCCGAACGGTGTTTGGGCGCAGGCTCGACCCGTGTGCCGCGCAGCCAGGCGTCGACATGCTGCGCCGCCTTTTTTCCATGGCCCACGGCGACCGTCACGTTGCGCTCGGCGGGTACCATGTCACCACCGGCGAACAGGCCGGGGTGGCTGGTCATCATGGTTGCGGGATCGACCTGCACCACGCCGTCTTGCACGGCCAGGCCGGCCACTCCGTCGAGCAGCGACAAGTCCACGTCCTGCCCGAGCGCGAGCACCAGCGCGTCGGTCTCCAGCGTGTCGTATTCACCGGTCGGCTGGGCATTGCCGTGTTCGTCGAGCACCATCTTTTCGATCGTCAGCGTGCCTTCGCCGGCGTACTTGATTGTCGACAGCCACTTGACCAAAACGCCCTCCTGCAGCGCCTCCTCGACCTCGGAGTCGTGCGCCGGCATCTTCTCGCGGGTGCGGCGGTACACGATGATGGCCTCGGTCGCGCCCAGCCGCTTCGCGGTGCGCGCCATGTCGATCGCGGTGTTGCCACCGCCATACACCACCACGCGGCGACCCAGCATCGGTTGTTGTTCGCCCTCCATCGAACGCAGCACCGACACTGCGTCGAGAATGCGCGACGAATCCTTGGCCGGGATGAAAGCGCGTTTGGCAATATGCGCGCCGACGGCCAGGAACGCCGCGTCGTAACCACCGTCCTTCATCGTCTGCGCCAGGTCGAATACCTTGGAATTCAGACGCACGGTGACGCCCATGTCGACGATGCGCTGCATCTCGGCCTCCAACACGTCGCGCGGCAGGCGGTACTTGGGGATGCCGAAACGCATCATGCCGCCCAGCAGCGGACCGGCTTCGACCACCGTGACGCCATGCCCGAGCCGGCGCAGGTGGTAAGCCGCCGACATGCCCGAGGGCCCCGCGCCGACCACCAGCACATGTTTGCCCGACTCCTGCGGCGGTGGCGCGAAGCGCCAGCCCTTCTTCAGCGCCTCGTCACCCAGAAAACGCTCCACCGAATTGATGCCCACGGCGGAATCGATCCGGCCGCGGTTGCAGACGCCTTCACAGCTGTGATAACAGACCCGACCCATGATCGCGGGGAACGGGTTGTCGCGCGTGAGGTGGCGCCAGGCGGCTCCGTAGGCGCCACTTTCGGCATGGAACAACCAGCCCTGGATGTCCTCACCGGCAGGACACTGCGCATTGCACGGCGGCAGGCGGTCGACGTACACCGGCCGCTCGGTACGCCAGCTGCCGGTCTTGTTGGCGAGCGACGAACCGGGGTCGAGCGTGATTGCGAACGGCTTTTGCATGGTCATGCGAACTCCTGGCGGGCCGCGGCCGGGAACGCCGCCGCCCCGAGGGGCTGCGAGCGAAGCGGGCGGGCGGGCTTCATGACGCCGCCTCGTCGTCGAGCAGACCGAAACGGCGGATATTGCGGTCGGCCCCGGCCTGGATCCTGGCCACCAGTTCGGGATGCGGATGGGCGCCGAACAGGTGCGCGAAACGTTTCTGCGGCCGCAGGTATTCCTCCACCGGCACGCGGTGGCGGATCTTGGTCACCGCCGTGACTTCACCGCGCTCGGCCTCGAACACCGCAAAAATTCCGGTCTCGCGCGCCAGCCGCGCCAGCCGGATGGTGTCGTGGCTGGCCGAGCCCCAGCCCAGCGGGCACGGCACCAGGATGTGCAGGTAACGCGCGCCGTGCAGTCCCATGGCTTTTTCCACCTTCGCTTCGAGGTCACGCAGGTCGGCCACCGTGGCGGTGGCTACATACGGAATCTCGTGCGCCATCGCGATCCGCGGCAGGTTCTTGCCCTGGCCGAATTCGGCGCCGGGGTGCTCGCCCACGGCCATCGTCGTCGCCGTGCGGGCCGCCGGCGGCGTGGCCGAGCTGCGCTGCACGCCGGTGTTCATGTAGGCCTCGTTGTCGTAGCAGATGTAGAGCACGTCGTCGTTGCGTTCGAACATGCCCGACAGGCAGCCGAAACCGATATCGGTCGTGCCGCCGTCGCCGCCCTGGGCGATCACCCGCACGTCGCTGCGCGCGCGGCCGGCCTTGCGCGCCTGCACCTTGAGCGCGGCGGCGATGCCGGTGCCCACCGCTGCCGCGTTGCCGAACAGCGAGTGGATCCAGGGCAGCTGCCAAGAGGTCTCGGGGTACGGGGTGGAGAACACCTCCAGGCAACCGGTGGCGTTGGCCGCGATCAGCTGGTTGTTGGTGGCGCGCATCGCGGCGTCCACCGCGTAACGCGCACCGAGCGCCTCGCCGCAGCCCTGGCAGGCACGGTGGCCGGAGTTGAGCGAATTGTTGCGTTCGACCGACGCCTGCACGCTGCGTTGTTCGGGCGCCAGCAGGCGGTTGCCGACGGTGAAGGTGCCGGTCTGGTAGAACTTCACGGGCTGGGTCATGGCTAGCGCACCTTGGATGCGACCGGGCCGACGTCGCGCAGCAGGTTCTCGGCGATCGGACCGCTGCGGCGCATCTGCGCTTCGCGTTCGAGCTGTCGGTTGACGATGCGCCAGTCCAGGTCCATGAAGGTCAGCGGCTGCAGCGTGCCCGCGATCGCCTCCAGCAGCGTGCGGCGCAGCGACGCCTTGGTGATCGCGCGCCCGCCGAGCCCGGCCACCACGGTGTACCCCTGCAGTTGCAGGCCCGACAGCGCCAGCCGCACATCGGTCGACACCACACCGCCGAGGCCGACGCAAAAGCTCTTTTCCAGCACCACCACGCGCCGCGCGCCCGCCAGCGCGGCGCGCACGGCGGCCAGCGGGAACGGGCGAAACGACTGGATGCCGAGCACGCCGATGCGCACGCCGTCGGCGCGCAGTTCATCGATCGTGTCCTTGCAGGTGCCGAGCACCGAGCCCAGCGCGACCACCATGGTCTCGGCGTCTTCGGCCCGGTAGCTGCGCACCAGCCCGCCGGACGCGCGTGCGAAGCGGCCGGCAAATTCCGCGGCGATGCGCGGAATCACCTCCAGCGCCGACAGCTGCTTGGCATGCGCCAGGTAACGCACTTCCATGAACGCCTCGGGTCCGACCATCGCGCCGATCGACACCGGTTCGGCCGGGTCGAGCAGCTGGCGTGGCTCGTAGGCCGGCAGGAACGCGTCGACGTCGGCCTGACCGGGGATGTCGACCTGCTCGTAGGCGTGTGTCAGGATGAAACCGTCCATGCACACCATCACCGGCATCGAGAGTTCCTCGGCCAGCTTGAAGGCCTGGATGTGCAGGTCGACCGCCTCCTGGTTGCTCTCGGCAAAGAGCTGGAGCCAGCCGCTGTCGCGCTGGCTCATGCTGTCGCTGTGGTCGTTCCAGATGTTGATCGGCGCGCCGATCGCCCGGTTGGCCACCGTCATCACGATCGGCAGGCCGAGCCCCGACGCGTTGTAGACCGCCTCGGCCATGAACAGCAGGCCCTGGCTGGCGGTGGCGGTGTAGGTGCGCGCGCCGGCAGCGGACGCGCCGATGGCCACGCTCATGGCGGCGAATTCGCTCTCGACGTTGATGAACTCGCACGGGTCCAGCGTGCCGCGCTTCACCAGCTCGCCCAGGCCTTCGACAATGTGGGTCTGCGGCGAGATCGGGTAGGCGCAGATCACCTCGGGGCGGCTCAGCGCCACCGCTTCGGCGACGGCGCGCGAGCCTTCAATCTGCTTGAGCATGCGCCAACTCCTCCATCTCGCCACGCACGAATTCGAACGCCTCGCTGGCGGCCGCGACGTTGCCTTCGGCCACCGTGCCGCTGAACCTGGCGCGTATCGCATGCGCCACGGCGTCCAGCGTGATCAGCCCGGACAAGGCGGCAAACCCGCCCAGCAGCACCGCGTTGGGCAGCGGCCGCCCCAGGTGTTTCTGTGCGATCTCGGTCGCCGGCACGGTGATCAGCCGTTCGGTGCGAAAGCGCTGTTCTATCTCCGCCAGACCCAGGGCATGGAAACTGCGCTGGCTGTTGATCAACACATATCCATCGGGCCGCAGGCCCTGGAATACGTCGACCTGGTGCAGCAGGGTCGGGTCCTGAACGATCAGCACGTCGGGCGCGAGGATCGGCTCGCGCAGGCGGATCTCCTGGTCGTCGATGCGACAGAACGCCACCACCGGCGCGCCGGTGCGTTCGGAGCCGAAGCTCGGAAACGCCTGCGCATGGCGGCCCTGTTCGAAGGCGGCGATCGACAGCATTTCGGCCGCGGTGACGACGCCCTGGCCACCTCGGCCGTGAATCCGGATCTGCAACATCGACCGACCTCCTGTGCGCGCCATCAACCAGCCGATTGTTCGGGTGCACCACCGGGTTCGGTTTGACCCACGTCAATTAACAGACAAATCGCGCAGGTGCACAACTGCGTGTAGCCGGGTCGGGGCGCCGCTGCCGGGGCGTCGCGTAGCGCGCCACTTTGGCAGCGACTGTCAGCGGGCCGCGGGCAATGCCGCCGATGTCATACTCGAGCCAGGAACCCGCGCCCTGGCCCCAATGACGGCCGCGCACGCACCCATGACCAATCCTTCTCCGCTCTCCACTACCAGGACGCCGGCGCAGGGCCCGCAGCAGCAGGCCATGCTGGGGCGCTTCGAGTTGCGGAGCATCCTGGGCGAGGGAGCGCAGTCCGTCGTATGGCTGGCCTTTGACCCGCGCCTGGAGCGAGAGGTGGCGATCAAGTTGATGAAGGTGGCCACTGGCGCCGACAGGGCCGCACTGGCGCGGTGGCTGCAGGAGGCGCGCAGTGTCAGTCGCCTGACGCATGCCAATATCATTCCCGTGTTCGAGGCCGACCTGCACGAGCAGCAGCCGTATCTGGTGTTCGAGTACGTGGCGGGCCAGACCCTGTCGACCGTGCTGGCGCAACGCGGCGCCTTGCCAGCCGCCGAAGCGGCGGCGCTGATGCTCGATGTGCTCGACGCGCTGGTGGCAGCGCATGCGGCCGGTATCGTGCACCGTGACCTGAAGCCGGCCAACATACTGGTCGACCGCGGCGGACGGGCGCGCGTGATGGACTTCGGCATTGCCGCGCCGGCGGCGGACCCGCGCAGCCCTGGCGGACCCGCACCGACCGGCGGGTCGCCGGCCTACATGTCGCCCGAGGCGGCAGAAGGAAAACCGGCCGCGCCGTCGATGGACATCTTTTCGGCCGGCCTGCTGTTCGCCGAGATGCTCTCTGGCACGCCGTTGATCACGCAGACGGATCCTTACCGTGCCATCTACCGCCTCCTGCATGAGCAACTGGCCCTGCCGCGCGGCCTGGGCGCGGACGTCGATGACCGCTTGCGTGCCCTGGTCGCGCGCTCGCTGGCACGCGATCCCGCCCAGCGGCATGCCGATGCCAGGGCGTTGCGGGACGAACTCGCGGGCTGGCACGCGGCGGCATGCAGGATCGACCCAACAGCGCCCGGATCGGGCGCCGCAGCGGCGCATGGCAACAGCACGCTGGATTTCCTGTTGCGGCGCATGCGCCACAACAGCGATTTCCCGGCCCTGTCGGATTCGATGGCACGCATCCAGGGCATGGCGAATTCGGAGACGGTCAGCGTCGGCAGCGTGACCAACGAGATCCTGAAGGATGTGGCGCTGACCAGCAAATTGCTGCGGCTGGTCAACAGCGTGCATTACGCGCGCGGTGGCAGTATCGGCACGGTGTCGCGCGCGGTCGCCGTGGTGGGCTTCAACGGCATCCGGAACATGGCGCTCGGCCTGATCCTGCTCGAACACATGCAGGACAAGGCCCATGCCAACCTGCTCAAGGAGGAGTTTCTTCGCTCGTTGATGGCCGGCGCCATCGCGTCCGAGTTGTGCCAGGTGGCGCGGGATCGCGAAGAGGCCTTTATCGGCGCGATGTTCCAGAACCTGGGACGGCTGCTGGCCGAGTTCTATTTCCCCGAAGAAGCGCGCGCCGTGCGCAACCTGATGGCCGCCGCCCGTCCGCACCTGGGCGAAGCCAGCGCATCGACCACCGTGCTGGGCCTGAGTTTCGAGGCGCTGGGCATGGGGGTCGCGGAGTCCTGGGGTTTGCCCGAAGGAATCCGGCGCTATATGCGCAAGCCCACCGGCGAGCCGCTGTCGGGCATGCCGAGCGGTGGCGACGAGCACCAGCGCTGGATCGCGACGGCCGCCAACGAGATCGCCGACTTGGTGCTGCGCACCGATCCCCGGGAACTCGAAACGCAGCTCGCGCAGGCGGCCCGGCGTTTTGCGAAAGTGCTGGGCAACGCCGCCGGGGAGATCCAGGCGTCCACAGCTACCGCGCGCAGGAAACTGATCGACCTGGCGGGGGCGATGGAGCTCAGGCTTGCCCCGGGCTCGCCGGCATCGCGGCTGTTGCGGGCCCCGAAGGAGGCCGACGGCAGCGCACAGGAGCGTCTGGCGGCGCCCGACGACCCGTTGGCGCCGCTCGAACTGCAGGCCACCAGGACCGGCGCACACGCGGCGGGGGAACCGCCCCCCGTCGAGTTGCCCAGCGTGGCGCAGACATTGACTGATGGCATACAGGACATCACCAACGCCATGGTCGAGGACTTCAAGCTCAACGATGTGCTGCGCATGATTTTGGAGACCATGTACCGGGCCATGGGTTTTCAGCGCATCATTTTCTGCATGCGCGACGCCAGGTCCGATGCGCTCGTCGGCCGCTTCGGCCTGGGTTCGGACGTCGATGCCGTCGTCAAGTCGTTCAGCGTAGCCCTCAAGGCCAGCCCGCCCGACCTGTTCGCGGCCGTGTGCCTGCGCGGAGCCGACACCATGATCAGCGACGCCACCGAGGCGCGCATCACCGACCGTCTGCCGGCCTGGTACCGCAAGTCGGTCAATGCGCCCACCTTCCTGCTGCTGCCGCTGGTCATCAAGGGCAAGCCCTTCGGCTTGATCTATGCCGACAAGCGGGAGAAGGGCGGCCTGGCGCTGGACCAGAGAGAGCTGTCGCTGCTGCGCACGCTGCGCAACCAGGCGGTGATGGCGTTCAAGCAGTCGACCTGAGCGGCGGTCACCCGGACCGGCCGCCACAGGCGGATTTCAGCGCGCGACGTAGGCCTCGCCGAGCGGGCGCGCCCCATTCATGCCGCCATAACTCTGGCCGCCGTGCCCGGGCGGGGGATCACCGAACCAGCGCGCGTCGCGCGCTTCGGCGGCCGGCTGCCAGCGCACGTCGCAGGACAGGCGCACGCGCGCGCCACCCATGCGGTTGTCGCACGAACCGTGCAGCGTGAACATGTCGAACAGCACCACGTCACCGCAGCGGAAGTCGGTCGTCAACAGCCGGCTGCCACGCTCCGACGCGAACCCAACCGCATTCATCGGGAACGATCCCGGCAGGCCGTCGCGGTCCACATCGACACCCCTGTAACGTGTGATCAGGTCGGTGAAGCGGTGCGAACCCTCCACCACCACCAGCGGCCCCGCCTCCAGGGGCACGTCGCCCAGCGGCAACCAGGCCGTGACCACATGGGGTGAACCGCGGTTCATGTAGACACGGTCGAAGTGCAGAGGGCTGGCGCGGCCCCGCACCATGGTGCGCAACCACAGGAAGTCGAACGGCACCGTGGCGCAACCGAGCACTGCCGCCGTGATGTCGGCCAGCACGCCGGCGTGCGTGAGCGCGCGCAGCTGCGGCGACTCGCAGACGCTGCGCCAGAACGCGCCGAGGTCCGGGTGCAGTGCCGCGCGTTGGCTGGTGCCGGTGGCCACCGCGGCGTCGGCCGGCTCAGCGATCTCGCCCACCGCCAGCAGCCGCGCCAGCACGTCGGCGCGCGCCTGCAGCACCAGCCGGGCATCGAGCGCCGCGCGCAGCAGCAGGTACCCGTCGCGGCGCAGCAGGGCGGGCAACTGCGCGCGCTCGCGCGACCAGTCGCCGACCGCGTGCAGTTCCCCGAGCAGGGCGGCGGGTACTTCGTTGCCGGCGATGAAGGCGCTGCGGTGCATCGGTCGGGTGCTCCAGCGGGACGGGGAAGGTTGGTGGTTGGTGAGTCGTGCCGTGGACCCGCATTGTCCCAGTTCTGCTACTATAACTAACATGTCAGTCTGTACACAACCCCGCCCGGCTGCTCCCTGAACGGCACCAGCATGCTCAAAGTCCTGTCGCCCCTGCTCTCGCCCGACTTGCTGCACCTGCTCGCCAGCATGGGGCACGGCGACGAGATCGTGCTGGCCGACGCCAATTTCCCGGCCGCGACGCATGCCCGGCGCCTGCTGCACTTGCCCGGTACCGGTGCGCCGGACCTGCTCGACGCGGTGCTCGACATATTGCCACTGGACGATTTCGTGGCGCAGGCGGCGCTCACGATGCAGGTGGTCGGCGGCACCGGCGCGACACCGCCAGTCGTTGGCGAGTTCGATGCGGTGCTGCGCCGGCACGGGTGCAACCCCTCGGCCGCGCTGGAACGCTTCGCGTTCTACCAGCGCGCTGCCGGCGCCTTTGCCATCGTCGCCACCGGCGAGACCCGCGTCTACGGCAACATCCTGCTCAAGAAGGGCGTGGTGCGGTCGTGATCGGGCGTGCGACAGCCGTCGTAGCGGCGCAAACGCCGCCGCTTGCGCGCTCGACCACGGGGAACTCCAGCCAGCGCGCGCGCGCTTACCACGGCTTCACCCAGCAAATACTCAGCGGCGGCATCCGCAGCGGGCAATTCGTGTCGCAACGCGAGTTGATGGCGCTGCTGGACATGCCCTTGGGCGCGGTGCGCGAAATGATCCCGCGCCTGGAAGCCGGCGGGCTGGTCAAGACGGTGCCGCAACGCGGCTTGCAGATCGCGCATGTGGACCTCAAGCTGATCCGCAACGCGTTCCAGGTCCGCGCCATGATCGAACGCGAGGCGATCCTGCAGTTCGTGCGTACCGCCAGCCCGGCGGAACTCGACGCCATCGAGGCCGGCCACCGCGACATCCTGCGCCGTGCCAACGCCACCGAGGTCGACCGCAACCTGCTCGACGATGCGCAGGCGCTGGACTGGGGACTGCATGACCGCATGGTCGATGCGCTGGACAACGAGATCGTGTCGGAGATCTACCGCGTGAACAGCCTGCGAGTGCGCCTGATCAAGCTCGAACACAGCGTCATCACGCCGGCGCGCCTTATTCCGGCGATGCAGGAACACCTGGTGTTCATTGCCGCGCTGAAGCAGCGTGACGGCGTGCGCGCGGCCGAGTCGCTGGACGCACACATCCGCAGCGCGCGCGACCGTGTCCTGAGCGCACCGCTGGAACAGATTCGGGCCGAATGGGCCCAGACGGTGCAGCCGGTTTTTGCGGCGGCGCCACGGGTGCGCGCGTCCGGCCGCGCGACCCGCGCGAAACCGGTGCGCGCCGCGACCCCTTCCGGCGCCGCGGAAGGCGCCAAAACCAGAAGGAAAGCAACTTGAAACACGACATCCACGGCCTGTGGCCCGCCCTGCTGATTCCCGTCGGGGCCGATGGCCGGCTCGATACGGCGCGCGCCATCGCGCACAGCCGGCGCATGCTGGCGGCCGGTTGCGACGGCATCACGCTGTTCGGCACCACCGGCGAGGGGCCGGCGTTTTGCACCACCGAACGCAAGGACCTGCTCGAGGCCGTCCTGGCCAGCGGACTGGCACCCGATCAGGTGATAGTCACCACCAGCGCCTGCGCGCTCCCGGACGCGATCGACCTGGGCCGCCACGCGTCGGCGCTGGGCTGCCACCGGCAGATGTTCATGCCGCCGTTCTACTTTCGCGCGCCGCGCGAGGCCGGCGTCGTCGACTCGGTGTCCCAGGTGGTGCGCGGCATCGGCGACCGCGCGCTCCAGCTGCTGCTCTACCACATACCGCCACTGAGCAGCGTGTCGTTCAGCCACGCCGCCATCGCCGCGCTGGTGGCGCGCCATCCGGGCCAGGTCGTCGGCGTCAAGGACAGCAGCGGTGACCTGGAACACGCGCTCGGCCTGGCGCGCGCGTTCCCGGCGCTCTCGATCCTGGTCGGCGCCGAGCCACATGTCGCGCCGACGATGCTGGCCGGTGGTGCGGGTTCGATCAACGGACTGGCCAACATCGCGCCCGGACTGATGCGCCGCACCATCGACGCGCCCGCGGCGGTGGCGCCGGACGACCAGCGGCTGATGGCCGCGCTGCTGGCGTTGCTGGACGTCCTGCCCGCCATGCCGTTTGTATCGGTGTACAAGACCATGCTGGCCGAACAGACCGGTGACGACGGCTGGCTGCATGTGCGCGCACCACTGAGCCCACTGGATAACACCGAGGCGCAAACCGTTCGCGCGGGTTATCGTGCGATTGCTTCCCTGCTTACCAACCTATGACCTTTTTGAGGAGACAACACCATGACGCATTGCATCCAAAACCGCATCACCCGGCGCGCCGTTCTCGGTGGCGCCGCCGCGCTGGGGGCTGCCAGCCTGCCGGCCTTTGGCCAGGGCAAGGTGGTGTTGCGCATTTCCACGCCGGCCGTGCCGGACGACTGGCACGGCAAGATGTGGACCGTTTTCAAGGAGTCGCTGGACAAGAGCGCCGCCGGCGAATTCGACGTACAGATCAACCTGAATGGCTCGCTCTTCAAGCAGGGCACCGAACCGGCCGCGATGGCGCGCGGCAACCTCGAACTGGCCGCCATTTCGGCGCAGGACATCGCCAAGATCCTGCCCGAGTACTCGATCTTCACCGCCGGTTACCTGATCCGCGACCCGGACCACCAGCAAAAGGTGTTCAACGGCCCGATCGGCGCCGAGATGTACAAGGCGGTGGCCGAGAAGATGGACGTACAGATCCTGGGCATTGGTTACCTGGGCAGCCGCCAGGTCAATTTGCGCGAAGTGCGCGCCGTCAAGACCCCGGCCGACCTCAAGGGCGTCAAGCTGCGCATGCCGGGTTCCAAGGAATGGCTGTTCCTGGGCGAAGCTTTGGGCGCCACACCGACGCCGCTGGCCTTTGGCGAGGTCTACCTGGGGCTCAAGACCGGCACCATCGACGGCCAGGACAACCCCCTGCCTTCGGTGCGGGCGGCCAAGTTCTACGAGGTGACCAAGCAGATCGTGCTGACCAGCCACCTGACGGACGGAATCTTCATCGCGATCTCCAGCAAGAGCTACAACGCCATGAACTTCGCGCAGAAGCGCAAGGTGGCCGAGGCGGCGCAGGCCGCCATCACCTTCAACAACGAGAACCGCATCAAGGAAGAAGCGCAACTGGTGGACTTCTTCAGGAAGGAGGGCTTGCAGGTGTCCACACCCGATGTGGACGCCTTCCGCAGGACGGTGCAGGCCGCCTACCAGAATTTCGAGTACGCCCGGGTCTGGCCGAAGGGGCTGGTGGAGCGCATCAACGCGGTGAAGTAGCCCGATGCGCTGGATCAAGGGGGCCGCCAACATCGTCGCCGGCGGCCTCTTCCTGGCGCTGTTCGCGGTGTTCGTGCTGCAGGTCACGGCCCGCTTCGCCTTCAACAAGCCGATGGCCTGGACCGACGAGGCGGCCGTCATCCTGTACATCTGGGTCATCCTGTGGGCGGCCGCCTTCGTGGTGCCCGAGCGCGAGCATGTGATGTTCGACCTGATCTGGAACAGCGTGGGGCGGCGTACGCGGCTGTTCATGCGGGTCGTGGGCAACCTGCTGGTGGGTGGACTGGCGCTGGTTGCCATACCGGGCACCTGGGACTATGTGCGCTTCATGGCGCGCGAGGGCACTCCCGTGCTGAACCTGCCGTTCATGTGGGTGTTCCTGCCGTTCGTGTTCCTGATGGTGGCGCTCGCCGTGCGTTGTGCCTGGGCGATCTGGCAGGCGGTGCACGGCATCGGCCTGGACGCGGAACTGCACCTGACATGAGCGCCGCGCCGGGCCGCCCCAAGCAAGCTCGCACCGCAGCTCGCAGAGCGAAGGTACACCAGTGAACACGGGCATTCTCGTCCTGATCGGCGTGATGGTGGCCGGCATGCTGTTGCGCATGCCGATCGGTTTCTCCATGCTGGCGTCTGGCGTTGGTTACCTCGTGGTCAAGCGCCAGGACATCGGCCTGGTGGCAGAGCAGGTGGGCAACGGCCTGTACAACAGCTACGTGCTGCTGGCGGTGCCGCTGTTCGTGTTCGCCGCCAACATCATGAACGCGGGCACGGTCAGCGAACGCATCTTCGACTTCTGCCGCATCCTGGTGGGCCGCATGCGGGGTGGCCTGGCACAGGTGGACATCCTGGTCAGCGTGATCTTCTCCGGCATGAGCGGCAGCGCGATTGCGGACGCCGCCGGCCCTGGCCTGGTGACGATCCGCCAGATGCTCAAGAAGCCCGAATACACGCGTGGTTTCGCGGGCGCCGTGGTGGTGGCCAGCGCCACCCTGGGGCCGATCATCCCGCC
>JANMYG010000567.1:0-11131 GCA_031381865.1 Betaproteobacteria bacterium
CGACGAACGCGCCGGTTCGCGCAAACCGAACCACAGCAGCGCCACCGCCATCAGCCCGGGCAGCACCGCGACCCAGAACACGGCGCGGAAATCGTTGGCCCACAGCAGCATCAGCCCGACCCCGATCAGTGGCCCGACAAAGGCGCCCACGGTATCGAGCGACTGGCGCAGGCCGAAAGCGGCACCACGCAGGTGCACGGGCGCGATATCGGCCACCAGCGCATCGCGCGGTGCGCCCCGTATGCCTTTGCCGACCCGGTCGATCAGGCGCGCCGTGATGACCAGGCCGATGCCGGGCGCCAGCGCGAACAGCGGCTTGCTGAGCGCTCCCATGGCATAACCCACCACGGTCAGGCCCTTGCGCTTGCCGAGGTAGTCGCTCAACGCACCGGAAAACACCTTCACGACCAGCGCCGTCGACTCGGCCAGTCCTTCGATCAGCCCGACCGCGAAGACGCTGGTGCCGAGCGTGGTGACCATGAACATGGGCAGCAGGCTGTGGACCATTTCGGACGAAATGTCCATCAGCATGCTGACCAGGCCCAGCACCCAGATGCCGGACGGAATCTGGCGCAGGGTGCTGGTCGTGGGGGTGGAAGCGGGAGCGGGAGTGCGAGTGGGAGTCGTCATCGTGGAACCGGTTGCGCAGGCCACAGTGTGCCACCCGGCGCGCCGCGTGCGCCACCGCGCGAAGGCGCATCAATTACCATTGGTGCATGAATACCGCCACCCTTGCGGCCAACGCGTCGGCGCCGCTGCGGCAAGACGCCTCGATCATCGGCCTGGTGGGCCTGGCGCATGCCAGTTCGCACTTTTCGCACTTGCTGCTGCCACTGATGTTCCCGGTGTTCATGAAGGAGTTCGGGCTGAGTTATTCCGAACTTGGATTGCTGATGTCGGTGTTCTTCGTGGTGTCCGGCCTGGGCCAGGCCAGCGCCGGTTTCCTGGTCGACCGGATGGGCGCGCGGCCGGTGTTGTTCGGCTCGTTGTCGATTTTTGTCGTGGCCTGCGTGGGTGCCTCGATGGCCACCAGTTATACGATGCTGGTGCTGGTGGCGGCGCTGGCCGGTTTCGGCAACTCGCCCTTTCACCCGGTGGATTTCACCATCATGAACCAGCGCGTCTCGCCGGCACGCCTGGGTTATGCCTTCAGTGCGCATGGCCTGACCGGAAACCTGGGCTGGGCCGCCGCACCGGTGTTTTTCGCCACCATCAGCAGCCTGAGCCACTGGCGCACCGCCTACCTGGCCGCCGCCGCCATGTACGGCGCCATTCTGCTGCTGCTGGTGCTGCAGCGCGACAAGTTGCGCACCACGGTGGTGGTGCGGCATGCGGACCTGCCCGCCGAACACGACCTGGCGTTCCTGAAGTTGCCAGTGGTGTGGTGGTGTTTCGGTTTCTTCCTGCTGTCCACCATGACGCTGGCGGTGGTGCAGAGTTTCTCGGTCTCCCTGCTCAAGGCGCTGCACGGCGTGGGTTTCGAGGCCGCGACCATGACGCTGACGGCCTATATGTTGTGTGGCGCGGCCGGCATCCTGCTCGGCGGCTTCGTGGCCGCGCGCACGCCCGACAGCGACCGCGTGGTGGCCACCTGCATGGCCGTGGCGGCGCTGTTCCTGGCCTTGTGCGGCACCGGCGTCTTCGGCGCCACCGGCACCATGGTGGTATTGGCGGCGACCGGGTTCGCGGTCGGCATCGGCGGGCCTTCGCGCGACATGATGATCAAGAAGGCCACGCCCAAGGGTGCGACCGGGCGTGTCTACGGCATGGTCTATTCCGGGCTGGATGTGGGTTTTGCGATTGCGCCACTGCTGTTCGGCGTCTTCATGGACCGCGGCTGGTACAGCGCCACGTTCTTCGGCGCTGCGGCCGTGATGCTGCTCAGCGTCGGCGCGGCCCTGGGCGTCGGCAATCGCACCACACCGGCCCCCCGCAGCGCCTGACGGCGCGCCTCGTCCCTTGAACCACACCACCGGGCGCGTGCGCGCCGCCCCCACACCATGACCCAGAAAATTGCCGGCCACCTTCTTGTCGAATGCCTGGTGGCGCAGGGCGTGACGCACGCCTTCGGTGTGCCCGGCGAGAGTTATCTCGCGGTGCTCGACGGTTTTCACCAACACGCCGACAAGATCAGCTTCGTGATCAACCGCCAGGAGGGCGGGGCGGCTTTCATGGCCGACGCCCATGCCCGGCTGACCGGACGCCCGGGCGTGTGTTTCGCGACGCGCGGACCCGGCGCGACCAATGCCGCCATCGGCGTGCATACCGCGTTCCAGGACTCGACCCCGATGGTGCTGTTCGTCGGCGACGTGGCCAGCGACACGCGCGACCGCGAGGCGTTCCAGGAGGTCGATTTCTGCAGCTTCTTCGGCCCCAGCACCAAGGGCATGGCCAAGCGGGTCGAGCGCATCGACGACGCGGCGCGTATTCCCGAATACGTCGCGCGCGCCTTTGCCACCGCCATGAACGGCCGCCCCGGACCGGTGGTGCTGGTGTTGCCCGAGGACATGCTGGTGCAGCCCGTGTTGCCGCACCCGCTCACCGGCGCGCTGCCGCAAGCGCTGGCCCGGGTCGAGGCGGTGCAGGCCTGGAGCGACCCGGGCGCGCTGCGCCACCTGCGCGAGTTGCTGCTGCAATCCGAGCGGCCGTTGGTGATCGCCGGCGGTGGCGGCTGGACCGTACAGGCGGCACAGGCGCTGCAGCGTTTCGCCGAGAACTGGCGGCTGCCGGTGGGCAATGCGTTCCGGTTTCAGGACACCTTCGACAACCACCACCCGTTGTATGCCGGCGATGTCGGCATCGGCATCAACCCGAAGCTGGCTGCGCGGGTCCGCGACAGCGACTTGGTCATCGCCATCGGGCCGCGCCTGGGCGAGATGACCACCAGCGGGTACACGCTGTTGCAGGTGCCGCGCCCGAAACAGAAGCTGGTGCATATCCATGCCAGCGCCGAAGAACTCAACCGCGTCTACCAGGCCGACCTGGCCATCAACGCCAGCATGAACGCCGCGGCGCGTTCACTCGAGGTGCTGACGGCTCCGCCGGCCGTGGCATGGGAGGCCTGGGCCACGGCCTGCCATGCCGACTACCTGGCGAACATGGAGCCGCAGCCGCTGCCGGGCGAGATCGACATGCCGGCCATCGTCGCCACGCTGCAAAGGCATCTGCCGGCCGATGCGGTGTTGACCAACGGCGCCGGCAACTTCGCCAGCTGGGTGCACCGCTTTTTCAAGCACCATGGCCTGGCCAAGGGCTTCAAGACCCAGCTCGCGCCGACCAGCGGCACCATGGGTTATGGCGTGCCGGCTGGTATTGCGGCCGCTATCACCACCGGGCGCCTGGCGTTCACGATTACCGGCGACGGCGACTTCCTCATGAACGGCCAGGAGCTCGCGACCGCGGTGCAGTACGGCGCCAAGAGCATCATCGTGTTGCTCAACAACGGCATGTTCGGCACCATCCGCATGCACCAGGAGCGCGAATACCCGCGCCACGTGGCGGGCACCGAACTGCGCAACCCCGACTTCGCGGCGCTGGCACGCGCCTATGGTTATGCGGGAGTCCGGATCACGAAGACGGCCGAATTCGAGCCGCAACTGCTGGCCGCGCTGGCACGCGCCGAAGGCACGCTGATCGAGGTCGCGCTCGATCCGGAGGTAATCACCACGCGCGGCACGTTGAGCGCCATCACCGAGGCGGCGTTGAAAAGGCAGTAGCGGTCGGGCGGCGGCGTCTGCGGCGATTGACACATCGGTCACCGGCCAAGATACTGCACTTGGGCGGAGCAAGCTTTTCGTCCGTCAGTACGCAACCATGGATTTACTGAGGCATCGGGAATCGTCCCTGCGCCTCCCAACCCGAAGGAGCACGTCAGATGGCCAAGAAGAACTCTGAAGCCGGCGTTTACCGCGTCACCGAGATCATCGGCACCAGCACCGTCTCATGGGAGGCGGCGGCGAAAAGCGCGGTCGAGACGGCGGCCAAGTCGCTGCGCGACCTGCGTGTTGCCGAGGTCGGCAAGCTCGACATGAAGATCGAAGGCGGCAAGGTGGTTGCCTACCGCGCGCGCGTGTCGCTGTCGTTCAAGTACGACGCCTGAGCGCAGGGTTTTGCCGGCGCGAGGGTGCCACCTTCGCGACCGGCCCGCATGTCCGTTCCCCGGGTAAATTGCCCGCGCTTTTGGTCGCGTGCAAGGTGCGGTTCTTGCGACTGGCCCGGCCCTGCTGGATCGTCACGGGCACCACATCTGACCGGTGAAAGTGCCGCCGCCGGATGCCGGCCCGAGCCGGGCTGGTTTGGTGGTGCTGCCGGTGCCCCCGTCGCGGCCTGCCGGGGGCTGGTGCGTCAGTACACCTCGAACAACCCGGCCGCACCCATGCCGCCACCGACACACATCGACACCACCACGTGCCTGGCCTTGCGTCGGCGGCCCTCGAGCAGGGCATGCCCCGCCAGCCGGGCGCCGGTCATGCCGAACGGGTGGCCGATCGCGATCGAGCCGCCGTTGACGTTGTATTTCTCCGGGTCGATGCCCAGCGTGTCGCGGCAATACAGGCACTGGCTGGCAAATGCTTCGTTGAGTTCCCACAGGTCGATGTCCTGGACCTTCAGGCCGTGGCGCTGCAGCAGCCGCGGCACCGCGAACACCGGGCCGATGCCCATTTCGTCGGGCTGGCAGCCCGCAACCGCCCAGCCCTTGAACGCACCCAGCGGTTGCAGGCCGCGCCGTTCGGCTTCCCTGGCTTCCATCACCACCACCGCGGCGGCGCCGTCCGACAGCTGGCTGGCATTGCCCGCAGTGACGAACTTGCCAGGCCCCTTGACCGGCTCCAGCCTGGCGAGGCCTTCGAGCGTGGTTTCGGGCCGGTTGCATTCGTCGCGGTCCACCACCGCGTCGACCAGCGACTCGGCCTTGGTGACCTTGTCGACCACCTTCATGGAGGTCTTGACGGCGATGATCTCGTCCTTGAACTTGCCTGCCTGCTGCGCCGCCGCCATGCGGCGCTGCGATTCGAGCGAATACTGGTCCTGGGCCTCGCGGCTGATCCGGTAGCGTTCGGACACCACGTCGGCGGTGTCTATCATCGGCATCCAGAAATCCGGGTACAGCTCGGTCAGGCGCGGGTCGCGCCCACCACCACCGCCACCCTGGAAGCTGATCGAATCGACACCACAACCCACGACGATGCTGGCGCCTTCTTCGACCACGTGGTGCGCGGCGTTCGCGATCGCGTTCAAACCCGAGGAGCAGGCGCGGTGCAGTGTCACGCCGGAGGTGGTCACCGGCAGCCCGGCCAGCAGCGCCGCGGCACGCGCGACGTTGCCCGATGCCGCAACGCAGCCGGCGATCACGTCTTCGACCTCGGCCGGGTCGACCCCCGCGCGCCGGACAGCATGCTCGATCGCGTGGCCCAGGATCGCCATGTTCGAGCTGTTGTTGAAGCCGCCGCGCACGGCCTTGGCCAGACCGGTGCGAGCGTAGGAAACGATGACTGCCTGGCGCATGCTGTACCCCTTTTTAGTTCAAATCCTGGAACCGCTTGCCGTCCGCGACCATTCTCTCGAGTAACGCGGACGGCTTGAAATCGCTCCCCAACCGTGCCTCGAAATCGCGCATCGTGTCGAGCACGACCGCGAGCCCGACCGTATCGCCGTAGAACATCGGCCCGCCGCGGTAGATCGGCCAGCCGTAACCGTTGATCCAGACGATATCGATATCGGAAGCACGGATGGCCATGCCTTCCTCGAGAATCTTCGCGCCTTCGTTGACCATCGGGTAGATGCAGCGCTGCAGGATTTCCTGGTCCGACACCACGCGCCGGGCGATTCCCTTGCGTGTCGCGAGGTCGCGGATCAACTGCTCGACCGCGGCCGACGGCGTCGCCTTGCGCTGGGCGTCGTAGTCGTAATAACCGGCGCCGGTCTTCTGGCCGCGCCGGTCCAGCTCGCACAGGATCTCGCGCATGGTCTGGCCGGTGGAGGTTTCGCGCGACCAGCCGAGGTCCAGCCCCGCGAGGTCGGACATCGCGAACGGCCCCATCGGGAAACCGAAGTCGTACAACACGCGGTCCACATCCCAGGGCAGGGCGCCTTCGAGGATCAACTGCTGCGCTTCGCGCTGGCGCTGCGCCAGCATCCGGTTGCCCACGAACCCGGGGCAGACCCCCACCAGCGCGGCGACCTTGCGGATCCGGCGCGCCAGCGCCATCGACGTGGCGATCACCGGCTTGGAGGTGCTGGCGCCGCGCACCACTTCGAGCAGCCGCATGACGTTGGCAGGCGAGAAAAAATGCAGCCCGATGACCGACTCGGGCCGCCTGGTCGCCGATGCGATCTCGTTCACGTCCAGGCGCGAGGTGTTGGTCGCCAGGATCGCGCCGGGCTTGACCAGCGCGTCGAGTTTGCCGAACAACTCCTTCTTGACGTCCATGTTCTCGAACACCGCCTCGATCACGATGTCGCTGTCCGCCAGCGCATCGAGCGACAGCGTGCCGGTCAGCAGCGCCATGCGGCGCTCGACGTCGGCGGCCGTCAGCCGCCCGCGTTTCGCGGTGTTCTCGTAGTTGCGCCGCACCGTGGCGATGCCGCGCTCCAGCGCCGCCTGTTGTGTCTCGACGATCGTGACCGGAATGCCGATGCTGAGGAAGTTCATGGCGATGCCGCCGCCCATGGTGCCGGCGCCGACCACACCCACTTTGGCAAGCAGCAACAGCGGCGTGTCTGCCGGCACGTCCGGTATCTTCCAGACCGCGCGTTCGGCGAAGAACGCATAACGCTGGGCCGCCGACTGCACGCCGGCCAGCAGTTCCAGGAACAACTTGCGCTCGAACGCCAGGCCCTCGTCGAAGGGCAGGTTCACGGCCGCCTCGACGCAGCGGATGTTGTATTCCGGCGCCTCGAAGCCGCGGAACTTGCGCGCATTGGCCTTGCGGAACTCGGAAAATATCTCGGGTCGTGCGCGCGCCGCCGCCAGTGGCTGGTCCAGGTCGCGCACCTTCTTCAAAGGGCGCTTTTCGGCCACCAGTGCGCGGGCGAAGGCGACCGCTGCTTCGCGCAGTTTGCCTTCATCGACCAGCGCGTCCACCAGCCCCATTTCCAGGCAGGCCCGGGCGTCCACGTGTTCGCCCGAAGTCAGCAGCTCGAGGGCGCGCGCGACACCCACGATGCGCGGCAGGCGCTGGGTGCCACCGGCGCCGGGCAACAGGCCCAGTTTCACCTCTGGCAGTCCGCATTTGGCCGACGGCACCGCGACCCGGTAGTGGCAGGCCAGGGCCACTTCGAACCCGCCTCCCAGTGCGGTGCCGTGGATGGCGGCGACGACGTGCTGCGACGAACCCTCGATCGCCTTGAGGATCTCGCTCAGGCTGGCACCCTGCGGCGGCTTGCCGAAGCCGGCGATGTCGGCACCGGCGATGAAGGTGCGGCCAGCGCAGATCAGCACGATCGCCTGCACCGCGGCGTCGCCCAGCAGCTTGGCGAAGGCGTCTCTCAGGCCGTTGCGCACGTCGACCGTCAGGGCGTTGACGGGCGGCGAGTCGACCGTCACCACGGCCACGCCGTCGTCCACACTCAGGTCGGTTACCAGGTTGATAGCTGTCATGGTTGTCCAGGAAAAGGTTGGCGATCGGGACACGGGAATCGGTTGGGCGCTGCGGGTAGATACGCCGATTCCGCAGTCCATCGGATGAGCGCAAGGTTAACAGCCTGGAGCCGAAAATCGCCGCCGAGCTGTCTCCGAAGTGCGCCACCACAACACCGCTTGGACTACCATTTGGGCCCGCACCACCACCCCGGCAAGGAGCCCTGCCCATGATCCCGCGCACGTTGTTTGGCGAAGAGCATGAGAGTTTCCGCTCGTCGTTTCGCAAGTTCCTGGAAAAAGAGGTCATTCCGTTCCACGAGGCCTGGGAAGAACAGGGCTACGTGGACCGCGATGTCTGGCGCAAGGCCGGCGAAAACGGATTCCTCTGCACCAGCATGCCCGAAGCGTACGGAGGCGCCGCGGCCGGACGCCTTTTCAGCATGGTGATGATGGAAGAAACCGCGCGCGCGCGCACCTCGGGCATCGGTTTCTCGCTGCATTCCGAGATCGTGGCGCCCTACATCCTCAAGTACGGCAGCGAAACGCAAAAGGCCAACTACCTGCCACGCATGGCGCGCGGCGAGATCATCGGCGCCATCGCCATGAGCGAACCCGGTGTCGGCTCCGACCTGCAGGCGGTCAAGACCTCGGCCGTCAAGGGCACCAACGGCGACTACACCGTCAACGGCTCCAAGACCTTCATCACCAACGGCTGGAACGCCGACCTCGTGATCACCGTGGCCAAGACCAACCCGGCGCTCGGCGCCAAGGGCACCAGCCTGATCCTGGTCGAGCGCGGCATGGCGGGGTTCGAGCGCGGCAAGCGGCTCAAGAAGATCGGCATGAAGGCGCAGGACACCTCGGAGCTGTTTTTCAGCAATGTGCAGGTGCCGGCGGTCAACCTGCTGGGCAGCGAAGGCCAGGGCTTCATCTACCTGATGCAGGAGTTGCCGTGGGAACGCATGCAGATCGCCATCGGCGCCACCGCCTCGGCCCAGCAGGCGATCGACGACACGATCGCCTATGTGCGTGAGCGCAAGGTGTTCGGCACCACCGTGGCGAGTTTCCAGAACACCCGCTTCAAGCTGGCCGAGATGCAGACGCAGGTGCAGATGGCGCGCGTGTTCGTGGACCAGTGCATGGCGCTGCTGTTGCAGGGCGCGCTGGACGCGGCCACCGCGTCGATGGCCAAGTACGCCTGCTCCGAACTGCAGGGCAAGGTGATCGACGAATGCCTGCAACTGCACGGCGGCTACGGTTATATGTGGGAGTACCCGATCGCGCGCGCCTATGTCGACGCGCGGGTGTCGCGCATCTACGGCGGCACCAACGAGATCATGAAGGAAGTCGTGGCCCGCTCGATGGGCCTGGGCAAATGACGGTGTGAGCAAGGAGACCCACGCATGTACCCACGCCCCCTTTCGCAGCCGCTGGCCGCACAGGCCGCCATCATCATGGCCAGCACCGGCGCCGTGGTGTCTTACGGCGAACTCGAACGCCGCAGCAACCGGCTGGCCCACCTGCTGCGGGCCACCGGCCTGCAGCGGCTGGACCACTACGCGATCTTCATGGAGAACAACGACCGCTACATGGAGTGTTGCCTGGCCGGCCACCGTAGCGGCCTGTACTTCACCTGCGTCAACTCCTACCTGACGGCCGAGGAGCTGGCCTACATCCTCGACAACAGCGAGGCCAGGGTGCTCATCACTTCGCGCGCCAGGAGCACTGTGGCGGCGCAGGCGCTGGCCGCGTGCCCGAACGTCCGGCTGTGCCTGGTCGTCGACCAGCCCGACGCTGGCGCGCCCTTCGTCGACCTGGCGTCGGCGACCGCCGCCTTTCCCGACACACCGATCGCCGACGAATGGCTGGGTACGGCGATGCTGTATTCGTCCGGCACGACTGGCCGGCCCAAGGGCGTGTTGCGGCCCTTGCCCGAGGAGCCGCCGTCATACGAGCTGCCGCTGTTCCAGTTCCTCAACAAGTTGTGGCGCAACCGGGAGGGCATGACCTATCTGTCGCCGGCGCCGCTGTACCACTCGGCGCCGCAGGCGGCGGTGTCGCTGGCCCTGCGCAACAGCGCCACCGTGGTGGTGATGGAGCATTTCGACCCCGAGGCCTGCCTGGCGCTGGTGGAGAAATACCACGTCAGCCATTCGCAGCTGGTACCGACGATGTTCAGCCGCATGCTCAAGTTGCCCGCAGCGGTGCGCAGCCGCTACGACCTGTCGTCGCTCGAGGTGGTGGTGCACGCGGCCGCACCGTGCCCGGTGCCGGTCAAGGAGCAGATGATCGCCTGGTGGGGGCCGATCATCCACGAGTATTACGGCGCCACCGAGGGCCTGGGCTTCACCGCCTGCGACAGCGCCGAGTGGCTGGCGCACCGCGGTTCGGTGGGCCGGGTGATGATCGGCGACCTGCACATCCTGGACGAGCAGATGCGCCCCGCGGCCAAGGGTGTGCCTGGCGAAGTCTGGTTCAAGACCGCCTCGCCGTTCGTGTATTTCAACGACCCCGAGCGCACCGCGCTGACGCGATCGGCCGACGGCAGCATGAGCACGGTGGGCGATGTCGGTTACGTCGACGACGATGGCTTCCTGTACCTCACCGACCGCTCGACCTTCATGATCATCAGCGGCGGCGTCAACATCTACCCGCAGGAATGCGAGAACCTGCTCATCACGCATCCCAAGGTCGCCGACGCCGCGGTGTTCGGCGTGCCGAACGAGGAGATGGGCGAGGAGGTCAAGGCGGTGGTGCAGGCCATGCCGGGCCACCCGGTCGGGCCGGAACTGGAGGCGGAACTGATCGCGTTCTGCCAGCAGCACCTGGCCAAACTCAAGTGCCCCCGCAGCATCGACTTCGACCCCGCGCTGCCGCGGTTGCCGACCGGCAAGTTGTACAAGAAGCCGCTGCGTGACCGGTATTGGGGCGACAAGAAGAGCCGCATCGTTTGAACTCGATCAAGACGGCGCAAATGTCCCGGCCGCTGCACGGCATCGGAGTGCTCGACCTGTCGGCGGTGTTGTCGGGCCCGATGGCCACCGCGCTGCTCAGCGACCAGGGCGCCGACGTGATCAAGGTCGAGCCCGCCGCGGGCGACCTGAGCCGCCGGATCGGCCCGGCCAAGGGCGACCTTTCGGCGATGTTCATCGCCGCCAATCGCGGCAAGCGCTCGATCGTGCTCGACCTCAAGCGCAAGGAATGCCTGGAGGTGGTGCTCGAACTCGCGCGGCGCGCCGACGTGCTGGTGGAGAATTTCCGTCCCGGGGCGATGGCGCGCCTCGGCCTGGACTACGCGAAGTTGTCCCAGGCCAATCCGCGCCTGGTGTATGTGTCGATCACCGGCTTCGGGCAGAGCGGCCCGTACGCGTCACTCCCCGGCTACGACGCGGTGCTGCAGGGCTTCACCGGTCTCATGAGCATCACCGGCAGCGCCGATGGCCCTCCGTTCAAGGTGGGCGTGGCGCTGGTCGACGTCCTCACCGGCGCGCACGCCGCTGCCGCGATCCTGGCGAGCCTGCTCGGGGTCGCCCGCGGACTGCCCGGCGT
>JANMYG010000607.1:0-5324 GCA_031381865.1 Betaproteobacteria bacterium
CCCGACGTTGCGCATGGCGCTCAGCGGTCCTTGATGTAGGGTTTGCCCAGCGCCTGGGGCGCCACGGTGCGGCCGATGAACCCGGCCAGCAGGATCACGGTCAGCAAATAGGGCAGCGCCTGCACCGCCTGCACCGGCACCTCGCCGATGCCGGGCAGGCGCACGCCCTGCAGCCGGATCGCCACGGCGTCCAGAAAACCGAACAGCAGGCAGGCCCAGAAGGCGCCCACCGGATGCCACTTGCCGAAGATCATCGCCGCCAGCGCCATGAAGCCGCGCCCGGCCGTCATGTTGGGCACGAAGGACGCGTTTTGCGCCAGCACCAGGTAGCTGCCGGCCAGCCCGCACAACATGCCGTTGAGCGTGAGCGCCGCATAACGCATGCGTGTCACCGACACGCCGGCCGCGTCGACCATGTGGGCGTTTTCGCCCACCGCGCGCAGCCGCAGCCCGAAGCGCGTGCGGTACAGCAGCCACCAGACCATCGGCACCAGCGCAAGCGTGGCGTAGACCATGATGTTGTGGCTGAGCAGGCCGTCGCCCACGATGGCGCCCAGCACCGGAACACCCTTGAACCAGCCGGCGGCCGACGGCAGCATCGCCTGCAGCCGCACCTCGGTGCTGACTGGCGGCGTCTGCCCGCCCTGCGCAAACCAGGCGATGCCGAGCACCGCCGTCATGCCCACCGCGATGATGTTGACCGCCACCCCCGAGACCACCTGGTCGCCGCGGTAACTCACACACGCCAGCCCGTGCAGCCACGACAGGGCCACCGTGGTCGCCATGGCCAGCAACAACGCCAGCGTGGTGGAGCCGAAAGCCACACCCGCCGCGCCGGCGGCAAACGCGGCAAACAGCATCTTGCCCTCCAGACCGATGTCGATCACACCGGAGCGCTCCGACAACAGCCCGGCCAGGGCGCACAGGATCAGCGGCGTGGAAACCCGCAGGGTGGACGCCAGCAGCGCGCCGATCAGGGCTTCATCCATGCGCGCCACCCTGTTCCTTGCCGCTGCCGGCCGCCGCCGCGCCGGGACGCAGCGCGCCCAGCAGCCAGGCCACGGACGGCGCCAGCACGTAAGCCATCGCGCCCGAGAACAACACGATGAAGCCCTGCAGCATCACGACCATGTCGCGGCTGAAACCCTTGACCTCGAAACTCACCTCGGCGCCGCCCTGGAACAACGCACCGAAAAGCACACTCGCCAGCACGATGCCGAACGGATGGTTGCGCCCCATCAACGCCACCGCAATGCCGGTGAAGCCGGCGCCGCTGACGTACTCCAGCATCAGCCGCCCGTTGACGCCGGCGACCTCGTTCATGCCGACCAAACCGGCGAGCGCGCCCGAGACGGCCATCGCCACCATCACCTGGTGTTTGGGTTTGATGCCGGCATACGCGGCGGCATTGGCGCCGGAGCCGGTGGCGCGCAGGTCGTAGCCAGCCCGGGTGCGCCACAACAGCAGGTACACCGCGACGCAGGCGAGCAGCGCCAGGAACAGGCTGGTGTTGAGCGGCGAGGCCGCCCACTCGACGCCGAACAGGGCCATGAACGCGACCATGCTCGGCAGCTTGGCCGAGGGGGCGAATGCGGCGCTCTCCACCGCCATCGAGCCCGGCACCTTGAAGTGATTGACCAGCAGGTACACCAGCAGGCTGCTGGCCAGGAAGTTGAACATGATGGTGGTGATCACGATGTGGCTGCCGCGGTAGGCCTGCAGGTAGGCCGGGATGGCCGCCCACACCATGCCGAACAACGCACCGGCCACCAGCATCAGCGGCAGCATCGCCCAGGCCGGCAGGCTGGGCGACAACCACAATGCGGCCAGCCCGGTGCCCAGGCCACCGAGAATGGCCTGGCCCTCGCCCCCGATATTGAACAGGCCGCCGTGGAACGCCACCGACACCGCCAGCCCGGTGAACACGAAGGTGGTCGCGTAGTACAGGGTGTAGCTCAGGCCGCGCTGCGTGCCGAAGGCGCCGTGGATCAGCACCGTGATCACTTCGAGCGGGTTTTGCCCCACCAGCGCCACCATGGCGCCCGCGGCCAACAGCGCCACAGCCAGGTTGACCACCGGCAACAGCGCCAGATCGGCCCAGCGTGGCAGTGTCATGTTGCCCCCACGCTTGTCACTTCGTGTACTGCGCTGCCCCCCAAGGGGGCGCGTTGTGCCGTGGGGCGGCCCGGCGGCAAAACCTGGCCCGCTTTCATTGCGGCACCCCCCCGATCATCAGCATGCCGAGCCGGGTTTCGGTGCATTCGGCGATCGGCAGTTCGCCGGCGATGCGCCCCTGGTTCATCACGATCACGCGGTCGGCCAGCGCCAGGATCTCGTCGAGCTCGCTCGACACCACCAGCACGGCGCAGCCGGCATCCCGCATGGCGCGCAACTGGGCGTAGATGAACTCGATCGCACCGATGTCGACGCCGCGTGTGGGCTGGCCCACCAGCAGCACCGTGGGCGACTGGCCGAGTTCGCGCGCCAGCACCAGCTTTTGCTGGTTGCCGCCCGAAAAGCTGGCGCTGAGCAGCTTCTCGTTGCGCGGGCGCACGTCGAAGCGCTCCATCATGTCGACCGTGGCCGCATGCATGTGCGGGTGGTTCATCCAGCCCTGGCGGCAATACAGCGGCAGCCATTCGTAACCCAGCACCGCGGACTCCCAGGCCTCGAAGCTCATCACCATCGCGCGTTCATGGCGGTCCTCGGGAACATGGGCCACGCCGAGCTGGCGCGCCATACGCGGATCGATCCAGGCGCCGGCCTCGAAGCGGCTCGCGCCCACTTCAAGCCGGCCCTCGGCCGGCGCCAGCAGGCCCGACAACACCTCGAGGATCTCGCTTTGTCCGTTGCCCGAGACTCCCGCCACACCGACGATCTCCCCGGCCTTGAGTTCGATCTCCAGGCCATGCAGGCGCACCACCTTGAGGGCATCGCGCACCACCACGCCGTGCGCGCGCAACAGCACTTCGCCGGGCGGCTTGTCGGTGTCGCCCTGGCGGCCCATCTGCACCTTGCGCCCGACCATGGCTTCGGCCAGGCTTTCGATCGAAGTGTCGGTTATGGCGACGTCCTGCACCACGCGGCCTTGGCGCATCACGGTGACGAAGTCGCACAGGCGCATCACCTCCTTGAGTTTGTGGGTGATCAGCAGGATCGTCGTTCCCTGCGCGCGCAACAACGCCAGCACCCCGAACAGCTGCTCGGTTTCCTGCGGGGTCAACACCGCGGTGGGTTCATCCAGGATCAGGATGCGCGCCCCTCGGTACAGCGTCTTGAGGATTTCCAGCCGCTGCCGGTCGCCCACCGACAGGTCGGCCACCAGCGCATCGAGGTCGACCCGCAGCCCGGTCGAATCCATCAGGGCCAGCAGCTTGGTGCGCACCAGCACCTCGGCCTTGTGCAGCAGCACATGCGGTTCGGCGCCGAGCATCACGTTCTCGAGCGCGGTCAGCGTATCGACCAGCATGAAATGCTGGTGCACCATGCCGATGCCCAGCGCGATCGCCTCGTGCGAGTTGCGGATCGTGGCCGCTTGGCCGGCCACCTTGATGGCGCCGCTGTCGCTGCTGTAAAAACCGTACAGCACCGACATCAGCGTGCTCTTGCCGGCGCCGTTTTCCCCCACGATGCCGTGCACCGTGCCCTGCACCACGCGCAGGTTCACGTCGGTGTTGGCCAGCACCGGCCCGAAGCGCTTGTGGATGCCAACCATCTCGACCGCTGGGGGACGAGGTGTTTCGGTGGCCATGCGGTTGACGCGACCTGAGGTGGCGAAGATTTCGTAGCGAGCGGGTCAAGGTGGCGCCGAGGAGCGGAACCGTACACCCGTACGGTGAGCACCACAGGCGCCAGATTGGCCCGCGCAGCAGATAGACTCGCTACCTCAATACTTGCAGGCGTTGGCAGCCATGTAGTCGGCGACCTTGATCTTGCCGCTGATGATGTCGGCCCTGGCGGCGTCCACCTTCTTCTTCATGTCGGCCGAGACCAGCTTCTCGTTGTGGGTGTCGAGCGCATAACCCACGCCGTCTTCCTTGAGACCGAGCACCGACATGCCGGGCTTGTGGTTCTTGGACACTTCGTATACCGCCACGTCCACGCGTTTGAGCATCGAGGTCAGCATGGTGCCGGGCTGCACGTAGTTCTGGTTGCTGTCGACGCCGATGGCGAGTTTGCCGCCGTCCTTGGCCGCCTGGTACACGCCCATGCCGGTGCCACCGGCGGCCGCAAACACCACGTCGGCGCCCTTGGCGAACTGGGCCTTGGCCAGTTCACCGCCGCGGCCCGGGTCGTTCCAGGCCGCACCGGTGGTGCCGGTCATGTTGGCAAACACCTCGGCCTTGGGGTTGGCGAACTTGGCGCCCTGCTCGTAGCCGCACTGGAACTTGCGGATCAGCGGGATGTCCATGCCGCCGACAAAACCGACCTTGCCGGTCTTGCTGGCCATGGCCGCCATCATGCCGACCAGGAAACTGCCCTCCTGCTCCTTGAACACCACCGACTGCACATTGGGCAACTTGACCACGTCGTCGATGATGGCGAAGTTGAGCTTGGGGAAATCCTTGGCCACCTTCTCGATCGCGGACGCCTGGCTGAAGCTCATCGCGATGATCGGGCTGGCGCCCTTTTCGGCCATGCGGCGGATCGCCTGCTCGCGCTGGGACTCGTTGGAAACCTCGAACTCAAGGTACTGCTTGCCGCTTTCCTTTTTCCAGCGCTCCATGCCGTTGTAGGCGGCTTCGTTGAATGACTTGTCGAACTTGCCGCCCAGGTCGTAGATGATGGCCGGCCCGGATTGGGCGGTCGCATCGGCCGAGGCCGGTGCAACAGCAGCGCTGGCGGTTGGGGCTGGCGCAGCTGCGGGAGCCGGCGCTGGTGCAGGCGGCGGTTCTTCTTTCTTGCCGCAGCCGATGAGCGCCGCCGAGACGATGGCGGCAATGGCCAGGACACCCATGGTCCGATGAAGCGTCTTTTTCATAGTGAGGTCTTTCGTGGTTGAGAGCCGGATAAAGTGCGCAGTGCTATCGGTTTGCGGAACAGGACACTATCCCACGCCGTCCCGCGGCGGCAATCCGGGCTTACCCGGTGCAGCGTCAGCGGCCTCGAACGGCACGGCGCGCGTAGTTGACAAGGGTGCATCATAACCAGCGATGCGCTGGTAGTGCGTCGCGATTTGTGCCGCCAGCCGCGCGTTGTTGAGCACCAGCGCGATGTTGGTAGCCAGGCTGTCGCCGCCGGTCAGCGCGGCCACCCGCGCCAGCAGGAACGGCGTGGCCTGCTTGCCGCCGACGCCCTGCTCGGCGGCCTCGCGCAGCGCCTGC
>JANMYG010000655.1:0-5749 GCA_031381865.1 Betaproteobacteria bacterium
GGGTGGCGTGTAGATGTTGAGGCCGGCCACATGCATCGGCTGGCTGCGTGTTTCCATCCACAGGAAGACGGAGTCGGTGGGGCTGAGTGCTTTCATGGGGTTTTCCCGTTGGGTTGAGGGCGGGCGACGGCGTTTTCTTATCGCTTCACGAGCCCTGCCATTGTGCTGGTCGCGCGCGGCAGAGCAAGTCGTGTCGTTTCAGTCCATGCGCTCGACCGCCGGCATGCCCCAGCGGCCCTCGAGCGCCGCTGCCTTGGGCCAGTACAGGCGCGCATTGAGCAGGAACGGCGCACCGGCCTTGACCGGCAGCCAGTTGGGTTGCTGAGCGCCCGGCGGGGCGTGGGCCTGCACCCACAGGTCGAGCGACCGGTCGGGGTTGAAGACCAGTTGGTCGCGGTCGCCGAGCGCGTAACGCTGCAGCGGGTTGTCGAGCAGGAAGTCGTCCGCGCCGTAGGCCGTGACGGACCAGAAGGCGTTGACCGGTGGCAGCGCGCCAGGCGCGAAATGCAGCCGGTAGCGGTGGTCGCCGTGCAGCGCGCGGCCCGCGCTGTCGACCGACGCGCTCGGATACATCGCATCGGCCGGCAGGTTCGCGCCCAGGCCGACCATCGCCACCACCGCGCGGGTGTTGTAGAAGCTTCCGTAGTTGCCCAGCATCGAAGGTGGCGTGATCCACCCATTGCGGGTTTCGCGCTTGCCCAGTTCGCGCTGCACGGTCCAGTCGGCGATCCGGCGCCCGAGGCGCACCGCCCAGCCATCGAGCAGGCTCCATTGCGGCGGTTGCCCGGGTGTGACGCCGATGCGGGCGAGCTTGCGCAGCATCGGGCCGTCGGCGGCCGCCGGCGGGTTGCGCACCATCAGCAGCGCCAGGCGGGTGAAGAAAAGCGCGCTGTCCATGGCCATCATCTGCCGGATCGGTGGCTCGGGTCGGGTCGTGGCCGGTTGCCAGGCCGGTGGCGGTTTCTGCGCCTGCACATCGGTCAGCGGACGCAATGTGATGCCGTCCTGCAGCCGGTGCACCAGCGGGTAATCGATGGCTCCGTTGGTTTGTGTGCGCCCGATCAGCCAGACCATCGCGGTGGGGGAACGCAGCAGCACCATGCCGTCGGGGGTGGTTCCGGTCCATCCGGGGCCGACCAGCAGGAAACGCCCGCCGGCCGTGCCGGTGCTGCGCGTGCCGGGCGCGGCGAAGACATTGGTCCAGCCGTCCATGAACGGCATCACCTCATAACGCTGGTCGTTGGCCGCCATCTCGAACACCCAGGGGCCCTGGTCCATGTCGATGAAGGCAGTGGTGTAGAGGGTGTCCACGTTCGGCCGCACCACGTCCCGGAATCCGGCGTCGGGGAACTGGCGTACGCGGCGCAGCTGGTTCTCGGGGCCGATGCCCCGCGCCGCGGCGGCGCGCGTCACGTCCATCATCACCAGCGGATAACCGTAGATGTAGCCCTCGGCGCCCAGGACGATGTGTTCGGCCTTGGCGTAGAGCAGGCCGGCGACCGCCACTGCAGACAGGAGCACGGCCACCAGCACCCGTCGCAGTCGCGCCAGGCGTTTTGCGGGGGACTCTTGTCTGGCTTCGGTCATGCGACGGTGTCCTCGTGTGTCGCCCAGCGCCGCGCTCAGGGGCCGGGCGCCAGCAGCACGGTGCGAAAACCCAGGTGGCTCGCGCCCAGGTCGTCGTCCTGCGGCTGGCGCGCGCCGGCGCGGTAACGCATGCAGTAGTTGGGCGCACACAGGAACGAGCCGCCCTTGATCACGTGTTGCCCCGCGGCCGCCGGCCGCGCAGGTGCTGCCACGAGCGGGTCGGGCGGGGCGCCGGCGTTGTCGCCGTCCGCGTGTGTCGGTGTCCAGCGGTCGGCGGTGAGCTCCCAAACGTTGCCGACCATGTCGAACAGGCCCCAGGCATTGGGGGCGTAACAGCCCACTGGCGCCAGGCCGACGAAGCCGTCCTCGGCCGAGTTGGCCACCGGAAACAGGCCCTGCCAGGTGTTGGCCTGTGCCGGTTGCGCATGCTCCTGCGTGTTTGGCAGCTGACCGGCGCGCGCCGCCCATTCCCATTGCGCCTCGCTCGGCAGGCTGCGGCCCTTCCATTTGGCGAAGGCCAGTGCGTCCTCGATCGTGACCGTCACGACCGGGAATGCCCCGCGCCCGGCGATCGTCGTGGCGGGGCCGCCGGGATGGCGCCAGTTGGCGCCGGGCAGGTACCGCCACCACTGTGTGAGTTCGCCCTTGCCGGTAACGGCGTTGGGCATCACGAACACCACCGCGCCGGGTTGGCGCATCTCGGGCGGCAATCCGGGGTGCAGCGCCGCGTCGACCGGCCGCTCGGCCACGGTCACGTATCCGGTGGCCTGCACGAATTGCGCGAACGCGTCGTTGGTGACCTCGGTGCGGTCGATCCAGAACCCGGCCACCCTGGTCTTGCGCACCGGCTGCTCTTCCGGATAAACCGAGTCGCCGAATGCGAACTCGCCAGCGGGCACCCACTCCATTCCCGGGTACCGGTCGCTCGCCGCACTCGCCGGCAAATCGCATTGTTGTATTTCGGTTTGTGGGTGCCGCGCCGCCTGCCACCCATAAGTGAACCAGAGCCACGACCCACCCGCCAGCAGTGCGGCAGCTGCCGCAGCCGCGAGGCCGCCGATCCGCGACCGGGAGCGCTGGGGTGGTAATGGCATCACGCTGGTGTTTGTGCTGCAGGAATCGAGGCTGTTCGGGCGCCGCCTTTTCAGTTGTACCAGTAGGTGTATTCGTCGTCGGCGGTCTGCTTCTGGTCGAGCGTCTTGTCGATGGCGACCGGCAACTCGATGAACGACGGCCACAGGGGAGCCGGCATGGTGGCGTGGTGCGCTTCGAGCCGCGCCTTGAGCTCGGCCAGCTTCTGCGGTTCCTTCTGCGCCAGATTGCGCTTCTCGGTCGGGTCGTCGCTAAGGTTGAACAACCAATCCTTTTTGGGCCGCGCGGAGACGATCAGTTTCCAGCCGCCTTCCTGCATCGTGCGCAGCGGGCCGTCGCGCCAGTGCAACGCGCGCACCGGTTGCGTTTCGCCGTCCCTGGCAAGGTAGGGCAGCAGGTTGACGCCGTCGATGACGCGGTCAGTCGGCAATGTGCCGCCGGCAGCGGCGACCACCGTGGGCAGGATGTCGATGTTCGACACCGGCGCCTTGTATTGCAGGCCGGGGGGGATATGGCCCGGCCACTTGGCCACGTAAGGCACATGCACACCGCCTTCGAACTGCGTCAGCTTCCAGCCCCGGTAGGGCTGGTTGACCTCGGGCAGGCCGATGTAACCCGGTGCTCCGTTGTCGCTGGTGAAGATGACAATCGTGTTCCCGTCGAGCCCTTCGTCACGCAGGGTTTGCAGCACCCGCGCCACGCTGCGGTCGACCGAACGCACCATCGCCGCATAGACCCGCCGGCGGTGGTCGGGAATGTTGGACAACGCGTCGTAGTCTGCCTTGCTGGCCTGCAGCGGCGTGTGCACGCCCCAATGCGCCAGGTACATGAAAAACGGCCGGTTCTTGTTCTGCCTGATTGCGGCCACTGCTTCGTCGGTGAAATAGTCGGTCAGGTATTTGTTCGGCTCGAACCACTTGCCGCCGTTGTAACTGACGCCGAAACGCATGTTGGGCCACAGGAACTTGTCGATCGGATCGAAATCCTGCTTGGAGTTGACCACGCGCGGGTCGTTCTGCGGCAGGTACAGGCCGCTCTCCATGAAGATGCTCTCGTCGAAGCCCTGGTTGTTGGGCCGCATCTCCGGGGTGCTGCCTAGGTGCCATTTGCCGATGTGGATGTTGTGGTAGCCACGCGCCTTGAGCAACTCGGCCACCGTCTGCTCCGAGGCCGGCATGCCCAGGTCGTTGAAGTCCTTGGCCTGGCCGGCCTTTTGCTGGTCGATGATGACCGGGTAGAGCCGGTCCGGGTCGGCATACAACGCGCCCGCGACCCTGCCCATCGCACCCGGCGTGGGGGTGAATTCGACGCCGAAGCGCCAGGGGTAACGACCGGTCATGAGTGCGGCGCGCGACACCGTACAGACGGCGGCACCGGCATAACCGTTGTCGAAACGCACACCGTCGCGCGCGATCGAATCGATCGCCGGCGTGGGGGCACCCTGCGCGGCGTAGCCGCCGCCATTCGTCGTGACATCGTTGAATCCCAGGTCGTCGGCCAGGATGACGATGATGTTGGGTGGCCGCTGCGCCAGCGGCGCGTCGGCACGGGCCGGGCCAGGCATCCAGGGCGCGGGCAGGTAGTCGCCGCGCGGGTGCCGGATGTCGGTGTACCAGCCCAGCGAGTATTTGAGGATGTGCAGGCGGTTGACGTAGGCCAGCGCCAGCACACAGGCCAGCACCACGGCAACAGTCCACAGCGTCTTGCGCAGGTTCATTGCAGAGTCTCCGTTAGAAGGTTCATCGATTCAGGCGACCTGCACGCGATCGGCGCGCGCCAGCGGCGCCCATCGGGCCGGGCCCACCGCCGCGCGCCGAGCGCACGGCGCAGGGCGCTGGGTGTTGGGCGCAGGGTGTTTGGTGCACGGTGCAGGGTGCACGGTGCAGGGTGCAGGGTGCACGGTGCAGGGTGCAGAGTGCAGGGTGCAGGGTGCAGGGTGCAGGGTGCAGGTCACCGTGGTGCTCATGGTGCGCATGGTGGTCTGGTTGTGCGTCGGCAGCCGGCTGAAATCCATGCGCTTTTGGTTTTCAACCGAGCAGCCCGTACGCAACGACGCCGACCAGCGCCAGCGCCATTCCGAACGCCGCGCGTACGAACACCAGGCTCACCAGCGGCTGGACCGGGAACACGTGGGTCTTCTCGATGGCCGCCCACTTGTGCACCGCGATGTCCTGGCGTTCGATCGCCAGCGCGAAGCGCAGGAAATCGCGCCGGCTGCGGTAACGCACCATGGCCACATAGTGCCACTGGTCGGCGGCTGCAGGATCGATGAAGCGCCCGCTGCGCCGCGCGATGAAGACCGGATGGTTGCCGTGGCGCAGCAGCGGCCAGATGATGGCGCGGCCGTAACGCTGGTCTGCCTTGCGCGGATCGTCATCGAAGTCATAACCCGGCGGGTAAACGGCCCGGGCGCGGTAACGCACCAGGTTGTGCATCACGAACTCGCGCCCGTCGTCGTTGGCGATCAATTCGCTTACCTGCCCCAGCAGCTCGCGGTCCTGCGCGGTGCGGCAGCTGGCGGCGAGGTCGGTGACAAAACGCTCCTTTTCCGCTGCGCCCAGCGGCCGGCCCCTGCCCCCGTACCAGAACAGGAACAGGGCATAGACGGCCACGAGCACAGTGGTAGTCATGGCCGCGGCAGTCATGTCAGGTGCATCGGTGGCTCGACCGTGCGCAGCGCGAGCCACGGCGCATGCATCTCGCAGGTTGCCTCGGTGTCCGTTTTCGGCCCATTGCGGACATTGCGGACGTTAATCCTCGACCACCAACTACCTCTCGTTGGCGCGCCTCGCTGCAGGAGTCGGTGCGCCGTGTATTTGCCGGGGAGGCTGCAAAGGCGTGTGGGTGCCGCTGGCGTCGCTTTACTGTGGCGGTCGTGCGCTGAACGCGCCGACTGCCCTGCGGTGCTCGGTCTTGCGCCCCGTCGCGGAACTCGCTGCGTTCGCTGCGCGCTCTACGCTCGGACAACCGCGACGAGAATGTTGACGAGTCGCGCTGCGCGCGAGGGCGCAAGCCCTGGCCTTGCAGGCCGCGCTGGGCCAGTGGCCCAGCCGCTCGCCAGGCACAAACA
>JANMYG010000670.1:0-7054 GCA_031381865.1 Betaproteobacteria bacterium
GTTCGGCCATCGCCTGTTCGGTCAATTCGATTCGTGTCATGCCCATCAATATTGGAGCAATGCCTTAATGTTGATGATTCAATCTACTAGCCTGAAGTTCCTCGTTTTTATGACCATTAAATCCTGAGTTCCGTGCCTCCGTAGCTGGGGCGGGCCGCCACGTGCGGTCTTTTTTTTGGCGTGAATGTGTAGTCACTAAAAATACTTGATGGTTTTGATATTTTTGTCTATGATGCTGCTATGGCATCAAGAACCGGCACCGCGCACGTCGTCACCACCACGCGCAGGTACAAAGATCAGGTGTATCGCACCCATCTGCTGCGGCGCAGCTACCGCGAGGACGGCAAGGTCAAGAACGAGACGCTCGGCAACCTGTCGCACCTGCCCGACTCCGTGATCGATCTGGTGCGCCGCTCCTTGCAGGGCGAGACTTTTGTGCCGGCGGGTGAAGCCTTCGAGATTGCGTCATCGCGCGCCCACGGGCATGTGCAAGCCGTCAGTGTGGCCATGCAGCGTTTGGGCTTTGCGTCGCTGCTGGCGGCCAAGCCGTGCCGCGAGCGCGAACTGGTGCTGGCCATGGTGGCATCTCGCATCGTCTTGCCCGCCACCAAGCTGGCCACCACGCGGTTGTGGCACACCAGCACGCTGGCTGAGGACTTTGGCGTGAGGGACGCCAGCGAAGATGATCTGTACGCCGCCATGGACTGGCTGCTCGCGGCGCAGGACAGGATCCAGAAGAAGTTGGCCGCACGCCACCTCAAGGACGACGGCCTGGTGCTCTACGACCTGTCTTCGAGCTACTTCGAGGGCTCGCACTGTCCGTTGGCCAAATTGGGGTACAGCCGGGACGGCAAGCGCGGCACCTTGCAGGTCAACTACGGGCTGCTGAGCGATGATCGGGGCTGTCCGGTGGCGCTCTCCGTGTACGAGGGCAATACCGCTGACAGCAAGACGTTTTTGCCTCAGGTAAAGCGCATGCGCGAGGAGTTTGGCATCCAGCGCATGGTGATGGTGGGCGACCGGGGCATGATCTCGCAAAAGGCCATCGATGAGATGCGCGAGGATGCCGATGTGGCTTGGATCACGGCACTCAGGAGTGCCTCGATTCGCGCCCTGGTGGAGCAAAAGCATTTGCAGTTGGGCTTGTTTGATGAGCACAACTTGCTGGAGCTGAGCTCGCCCGACTTTCCCGGCGAGCGGCTGGTTGCGTGCCGTAATCCGGAGTTGGCCAAACTGCGCGCCCACACCCGAGACGATTTGCTGCTGGCCACCGAGCAAAGCCTGCAAAAGATCAAAGCACGCGTTGACGCGGCCAAACTCGTGGGCAAGGACAAGATCGGTGTTGCCGTGGGTAAGTGCGTGAACCGCTACAAGGTGGCCAAGCACTTCGAGTTGGTCATCGCCGAGGACGCGTTCACCTTCGCGCGCATTGCGGCGTCCATCGCCGCTGAGGCGGCGCTCGACGGGCTGTATGTCATTCGCACCTCCGTCAAGGCGCAACGCATGGATGCACCTACCTGTGTGCGGACCTACAAATCATTGGCCCAGGTGGAGCGGGCGTTTCGTTCGCTCAAGACCACCGATTTGAAGGTGCGACCGATTCATCACCATTTGGAGGGCCGGGTGCGCGCGCACATCTTCGTGTGCATGCTGGCTTACTACGTCGAGTGGCATATGCGCGAGGCCTGGCGCGAGCTGATGTTTGCCGATTGCGACCAGCAGGCCAAGCTCACGCGCGACCCCGTGGCCCCCGCCAAACGCTCCGAGGCGGCCATGAAGAAGGTGACAAGCCTCACGCTCGACGACGGCACGCCAGCACACAGTTTCCAATCGCTGATGCAGGACCTCTCAAGCATCACGCGCAATACCTGTCGCACACCCAATGGCGCCAAAGACGCGCCGACTTTCCAGATCAACACCACGCCAACAACGAAGCAAAAACGCGCCATCGAACTGATCAACCAAATCAAACCGTAGACAGAATGCGGAACCTCATTTGAGGCTGTTTGAGAGGGAAAACTCGGCTTTCGGGGGGAGGAACTTCAGTTTAGCATATGCATCCGCATCAGGCAGCCGGCAACAACGGCGGCAACTGCGCGGCCAGCGCCTGGCGCTGGGTTGTCGCGGCGCCCAGCAAGGCGAAGCCCAGCAGTTGGCCGTCGGCGCCCCGGAAAAGCGCCTCGCACGCATCCGGTCCGAGGCTGGTGCTCCACTGCCCCGGCGCATCCGGCGGCGGCGGACACACCACGGTCGGGCAGGCGGGCGTCTTCACGGTCACCGGCATGGCCGGATAAATCACTGCCGTCGGTGTGCCGGCCAACGTGGCGCCGAGCGCGCGCGCCTGCTGCATCAGCGGCAACACGAAGGGCAGGTTGTGACCGAGTATTTCGGCCGCGTCGCCGACCGCGTAGACATGCGGCGCCGAGGTCGCGAGCCAGCGGTCGGTGACCACACCACGCTTGACCACGATGCCGGCGGCCTGCGCCAGCGCGGTGCGCGGGCGCAGGCCAATCGCCGACAGCACCAGATCGGCCTGCTGCGTCTGGCCATCACTCAGCGTCAACACGAAGCCGCTGGCATCGCGCTGCACTTTGGCCGCCGACACGCCGAAGCGAAAAGACACGCCGGCGGCTTCGAGCTTTTCCCGCAGACGGGTGCTGGCGGCTTCTGGCAGCAGGCGCGCCAGCGGCCGGTCCGCCAGGTCGATCACGGTCGGCACGATGCCGCGCGCCAACAGGTCGTTGGCGAACTCGCAGCCGATCAGACCGGCGCCCAGGATCGTCACGCTTCGCACGCCCTCCAGCGCCGCGGCAAAACGCGCGTAGTCGTCCAGGTCGTTGACCGACAACACGGCGGGCGCGCCATCGCCTTCCAGCGGCAGGCGGATCGGGTCGGCACCGAGGGCCAGCACCAGGTCGCGGTAGGCCAGCGTACGGCCGTCTTCGGTCCCGACGGTTTGCGCCTGCGTGTCGATACGCGCCACGCCGGTGTGGGCGAGCACGCTCGCGTCGAGTTCGGCTGCCATCCGTTCGGCCGGTTTCATCACCAGCGACGCCGCGGTCTTGTTGGCCGCCAGTGCGTTGGACAACATCGGCTTCGAATAGAACGCCGCCGCATCGCGGCTGAGCACCACCAGCGGCGTGGTCTTGTCGAGCTTGCGGAACTCACGGGCGGTGTTGTAGCCCGCCAGCCCGCTGCCCAGGATGAGCACCGGGTTCATGCGGCCCCCTGGCCGAGGCACGCCGCCGGCCCGGGCGGGGGCCCGCACCTTGGGAGCGGCCCTGCGGCGTCCATCAGATTTCGACCATCTCGAAATCCGCCTTCGCAACGCCGCAGTCCGGGCAGGCCCAGTCTTCGGGAATGGCGGTCCAGGCGGTGCCGGGCGCAATGCCCTCGGCCGGCAGCCCGGCGGCCTCGTCGTAGATGAAGCCGCAAACGATGCATTGGTAGGTTTTCATGGTCTTTCCTGTTCCGGTGATGGGATGGGATGGGATGGAATCGAATGGGATGGAATCGGATGGCGCCGTTGGCTCAGGCGGAAATCTTCGCCAGCGTGGCCTTGTAATGGTTGGCGTGGCGCTCTTCCACCTTGGCCAGCGCGGCGAAGCGCTTGGCGGCCTTCTCCAGCACGGCCTTGAACATCTGCGCATGCTCCCTGGATTCGGCAATCTGCGTGTCCATCTCGGCCACCGCGGCGCTGTTGCCTTCGGCCACCGCGGCATTGCGAAAACTCGGGTACATCTCGGTGTATTCGTAGGTCTCGCCTTCGATCGCGAACTGCAGCGCCCTGGCCGGCGTCATGTTGGCCTTCGGGAACAACAGGTCGGCATGCCCGAACGCATGCAGGATCTCCTGCTCGGCCGTGTCTTCGAACACCTTGGCCGTGTCTTCGTCGCCCATTGCGCGGCACAGTTTGGCGAAGTAGCGGTACTTGATATGGGCCATCGACTCGCCGGCAAACGCCGCCTCGAGGTTCTTGACGGTGACCGACTCGGGGTTGTGGAAGGGACTGGACATCATGGGCTCCTGGTGTGGTTGGTACGAACAGGAGCAATGATCGGTTCGCCGGGTTAATTTGTAAAAACAATCATATCTACTTTTTCGATAGTAATTGGCAATTTTGCAGTGGCTACGCAAGACTCCGGCACACACTTCCGGTGTGGGAGTGGTTATCCGGGGGCTGGCCGTTTGCCGCGCCGGCGCATGGGATAACGCGACGCGGTTCCGGTCCGTCTGCAGTCGCGGGCTGTCGCCACACCGAGGCGAGGGCCAGCGCGCCGGGTGGGCCCCGGAACCCGCCAGCCATGAACCGGTGGCCTTTACGCCAGCATGGATGTCCTGAGCCGGCAGTTCGGCGCGCGCGCAACAACCTGCCCCGAGGACGTGGGTTGGTTGCGAGTGGGCGCAGGGTCGATTCGCGGTTGCCACAGACATGGCGCCCAGACCACGGCGTTGACGCAGCGACGCTGGCGCGCCAAAAGCACCCGCCCGCGAGCTGAACCGGAGAACAATCGCGGCCATCCCACGGCCCTGCCAACCATGCCGGCGTGCCACATTCCTGACACCCTGCGACCTTGCCATCCGAGCCGGCGTGCCGCAATCCTGACACGCTGCGACCATGCCAACCGAACCGGCGCTCCGCAGTCCTGACACCCTGCGACCCTGCCAACCCGGGCACGCGGGTCGAGTTCAGGCCGGCGTGAACATCGGCAGCATCGTGCCGTCCTCGGCCGGTTTCATGACCAGCCGCACGCGGCAGCCGATGCGGATCGCATCGAGGTCGCAGTCCACGATGTTGCTCATCATGGTCACGCCGTCGTCCAGGCGCACATAGGCGATCGCGTAAGGCACCGGCCCGACACGGCGGCTGATGCTGAAGCTGTAGACCGTGCCGGCGCCCGCCGACTCCTCCCATACCGTCTTGTCGCTCATGCAAAACGGGCATTGCGGGCGCGGGTACCAGTGCGGCTTGCCGCAGGTCGTGCAGCGTTTGAGCAGCAACTTGCCGGCGGCGGTGCCGGCCCAGAACTCCTGGTTGTCCGGATAGATCGGGGGTGCGGCGATGCTGCGGTCCTGCGCGGGAGTGGCCATCGTCATGCCCTTTCAAGTATCAGCGTCGCACTGCCGTGGCGCGAGCCCAGCAGCCCGCCGGTGCCCTGCGCCAGCGCCAGCGCGCAGTGCTTCACCTGCACCGCCGGATGGGCTTCGCCGCGCAGCTGGCGCACCGCCTCTATCACCTTGGTGATGCCGCCGCGGTTGGCCGGGTGGTTGTTGCACAGGCCGCCGCCGTCGGTATTGAAGGGCAGTTTTCCCACACCCGAGATCAGGTTGCCGTCGGACACGAACCTGCCGCCCTCGCCTTTCTTGCAAAAGCCCAGGTCTTCGAGCTGCACCAGCACGGTGATGGTGAAGCTGTCGTAGATCGACGCGTACTGGATGTCGGCCGGTGTGACGCCGGCCTCGGCAAAGGCGCGCGGGCCGGACCAGGCCGCGCCCGAATACGAAAGGTCGATCTGCCCCGCCTCCTGGCCCTTGATGGCCTCGCCGGCGCCCAGCACGTGGACGACCGGGCGCTTGAGCGAGCGTGCGATCTCGGGCCGCGTGACCACCAGCGCGCCGCCACCGTCGCTGACCACGCAGCAGTCGAGCTTGTGCAGCGGATCGGAGATCATCGGCGAGGCCAGCACGTCCTGCACCGTCACCACCTCGCGCAGCATGGCGTGCGGGTTGTGCTGCGCATGGTGCGAGGCCGCCACCTTGATCCATGCCAGCTGCTCCGGCGTGGTGCCCCAGTCGAACATGTGGCGCATCGCCACCATCGCATACATGTTGACCGTGACCGCGCCGAACGGTGCCTCGAACGGCACATCGGGCACGTTCGGGCCCCAGTTGCGCGGCTGGGTGCCGCTCGATGCCTCCGAGCGCGGCCGCCCGGCCAGCGTGATCAGCGCCACGTTGCACTTGCCCATCGCAATCGCCTGTGCGGCGTGCGCCACATGTACCAGGTAGGACGAGCCACCGGTGTCGGTGGAGTCCACATGGCGCGGGTGCAGGCCGATGTAGTCGGACATGCTCAGGGCCCCCAGCCCTGGCGCGTCGCCGGCGCAGAAGTAGCCGTCGACGTCCTGCAGCGTCAGGCCGGCGTCCTCGAGCGCGCCGCGCGCGCATTCGGCGTGCAACTGCGCCACCGTCTTGTCGGGCGCCTTGCGGGTCGGGTGTTCGAATGCGCCCGCGATGCAGGCCTGGCGTCGGATGCTCATGGGGTCGAGGCGGATTGTCCGCATGCTGAAGGTGCGACGGACATCGCGGCATCATGCCTTGGCCCGAGTGGCGTGCGCCGTCCCGTGCGTGACAATGTGCGCGCAAGCCGGCGCATCACAATCACCGCGGGAGCCCCGAACCGGCAACCGGGCGACCCCACCGAACGCAACCCAGGAGAAGACATGGAAACCATTCTGTACAGCTGCGACGAGGGCGTCGCCACCATCACACTCAACCGACCGCAGTCGAAGAACGCTCTCGACGCGACGATGGACGTCGAACTGGACCAGCTGCTCACCACGATCACGCGCGACGACACGGTGCGTGCGGTGATCCTGACCGGCGCGGGCGGCGCATTCTGCGCTGGCGGCGACGTGCGCAAGATGAACGACGCCTCCGAGCAGACGCCCGAGTCCCGGCGCAAACGCATGCGCCGCGGCCACCGTGTGGTCAGGGCGCTGCATGCGCTCGATCGCCCGGTGATCGCGGCCGTGGACGGCGTGGCCTACGGCGCGGGTTTTTCTATCGCCCTGCTGGCCGACATCATCCTGGCGTCCACGCGCGCGCGTTTTTGCATGGCCTTCGGGCGCATCGGGCTGGTACCCGACTACGGCGCGCTGTACACGCTGCCGCGCGTGGTCGGCCTGCAACGCGCCAAGGAGATCATGTTCTCGGCACGCGAGATCGGCGCCGCGGAAGCAAAGGAGATCGGCATCGCGATGGAACTGGCCGAGCCGGACGACCTGATGCCACGCGCCCGGGCCATGGCGCTGGCGCTGGGCAGCGCCTCGCC
>JANMYG010000708.1:0-12264 GCA_031381865.1 Betaproteobacteria bacterium
CTCGCGCGGTATCGAGGACATCTACGAGCTGACCTACATCCGCAAGGACGGCAGCCGTTTTCCGGCCGTGGTGTCGGTCACGGCGCTGCGCGACGCGCAGGAGTCGATCATCGGTTACCTGCTGATCGGCACCGACAACACCGCGCGCCTGCTGGTCGAGGAAGAACGCAAGAAGCTCGACCAGCGCCTGCGCGACCAGCAGTTCTACACCCGCTCGCTGATCGAATCCAACGTCGACGCGCTGATGACGACCGACCCGGCCGGCATCATTTCAGACGTCAACCGCCAGATGGAAGCACTCACCGGCTGCACGCGCGACGAGCTGATCGGCGCCCCGTTCAAGAACTTCTTCACCGATCCGCTGCGCGCCGAGGCGGGAATCCGGCAGGTGCTGAAGGAGAACAAGGTGACCAACTACGAACTCACGGCGCGCGCGCGCGACGGACGGGAAACCGTGGTGTCGTACAACGCCACCACCTTCCACGACCGCGACCGCGCCCTGCAGGGCGTGTTCGCCGCCGCACGCGACGTGACGGAGCGCAAACTGCTCGACCAGGTGCTGCAACAAAGCAACATCGCGCTGGAAAGCGCCAAGTCGGCCGCGGAAAAAGCCAACCTCGCGAAGTCGGATTTCCTGTCCAGCATGAGCCACGAGTTGCGCACGCCGCTGAATGCGATCCTCGGTTTCGCCCAGCTCATCGAGTCCGGATTGCCGACACCGACGGTGCCCCAGAAACGCAGTCTCGACCAAATCCTGCAGGCGGGCTGGTACCTGCTGGACCTGATCAACGAAATCCTCGATCTCGCGCTGATCGAATCCGGCAAACTGTCGCTGTCGCTGGAACCGGTGGGACTGGCCGAGGTGATGCGCGAGTGCCAGGCGATGGTGCAGCCGCAGGCGCAAAAACGCGATGTCAGCCTGGCTTTCCCGCAGTTCGAGGAGACCGTGTTCGTCAGTGCCGACCGCACGCGGGTCAAGCAGGTGTTGATCAACCTGCTCTCCAACGCGATCAAGTACAACCGCCTGGGCGGACAGGTGATCGTCCGCTGCACCACCAGCACGCCGGGACGCCTGCGCATCAGCGTCCAGGATACCGGCGAAGGGTTGCCGCCCGAAAAGCTCGCGCAGTTGTTCCAGCCGTTCAACCGGCTCGGCCAGGAGGCGAATGCCGAAGAAGGCACCGGCATCGGACTGGTGGTGTGCAAGCGGCTGGTCGAGTTGATGGACGGCGTCGTCGGCGTCGACAGCGTGGTCGGCGCCGGCTGCGATTTCTGGGTCGAGCTGAACCTGACCGCGCCACCGCAGGTGCTGCACCCGGACATGCCCTCCACGCCGGCCCCGCCGTTGCCGGTGGCGGACGGGACGCGCCGGCGCACGCTGCTGTACGTCGAGGACAACCCGGCCAACCTGCTGCTGGTCGAGGACCTGGTGGCGCGGCGCCCCGACATCCGCTTCCTCAGCGCCACCGACGGCAGCCGCGGCGTCGAGCGTGCGCGCCAGAGCCTGCCCGACGTGATCCTGATGGACATCAACCTGCCCGGCATCAGCGGCCTGCAGGCCTTGCGGCTGCTGGCGCAAGACCAGGCCACGGCGCACATCCCGGTGATCGCGCTGAGTGCCAACGCGATGCCGGCAGACATCGTCAAGGGCCTGGAAGCCGGCTTCTTTCGTTACCTCACCAAGCCAATCCGGGTGGGCGAGTTCATGGCCACGCTGGACGAGGCTTTGCAGCACGCACAGGCTCGGTCCGCACCAACCACTTCGGGAGAACAGACATGATGCTCAGCAAGTCGGAAATCGAGGCCGCACGGGTACTGGTGGTCGACGACCAGGAGGCCAACGTGCAGCTGCTCGAGCAATTGCTGCGTGATGCCGGTTATTCCAACATCACCACGACCCAGCGCCCGCAGGAGGTCTGCGCGCTGCACGACGCGAACGACTACGACCTGATCCTGCTCGACCTGAACATGCCGCGCATGGACGGGTTCGCGGTGATGCGGGGCCTCGCGGCCGGCGATGCCGACCGCTACCTCCCGGTCATCGTGCTGACCGCGGATCCGGGCCACAAGCTGCGCGCGCTGCAGGCCGGCGCCAAGGACTTCATCAGCAAGCCCTTCGACGTGGTGGAGGTCAAGACGCGTATCCACAACATGGTCGAAGTCCGGCTGCTGTACAAGAAGCTCGATGAGCACAACCGCGTGCTCGAGCAGACGGTGCGCGAACGCACCGCGGCGCTGAGCAGCAGCGAAGAGCGTTACCGCCGCCTGACCGAGCTGGCGTCCGACTGGTACTGGGAGCAGAACGAGACCGGCAACTTCACGCGGGTTTCGGGCCCGGTGCAGGAGATGCTCGGGATCCGGGTCACCGACTTCCTGTGCGATCCGGCCACCGTGGGCGAGACCGGCTGGAACGAGGTCGAGCGGGCCGAGTTGCAGGCCAAGATCGCCGCGCGCCTGCCGTTCCTGGATTTCCAGTTCAGCCGGGTCAATACCGATGGCTCGCTGCAACACTACCGCGTCAGTGGCGAGCCGATGTTCGACCAGTCCTGCGGTTACACCGGTTACCGCGGGATCGGTGCCGAGATCCCGGCCCGCCGGCAGGTCGCTTGACAACCCATGGGCTGGTTTGGACAAGGTCCGTTCCAGCTGCTCCCTTCGATCCTTCGACCGGCTCCCTTCGACCGGCTCAGGACAGGCCAAGCTCCCTTCGATCCTTCGACCGGCTCAGGACAGGCCAAGCTCCCTTCGACAAGCTCAGGGCGAACGAATGATCGTTGGTCATCCATTTGTAAAAGAACAATACAGTGCATGAGCCATCCCCAGAACAGCGCTGGTCCCGAAAGCCGATGCCACCCATGAGCCCATCGCCCCGGCGCATCCTGCTCGTCCATGGCGAGGCCAGTGGTCGCTCGGAGTTGCGCGCCATGTTGCTGCATTGCGCGCAGCACCGGTACGAATTCCACGAGGCGCAGCTGGGCTCGCAAGCCGTGCGGCTGCTTGGCGAAGCCGGGAGCGACCGGTTCGACTGCGTACTGCTTGGTTACCACCTGCAGGACATGGACGCGCCCGAAACGTTGGCGCACCTGGGTGGCGTCGACGGACGGCCAGCCGCGCCGGTGGTGGTCGTGGGCGGGTCGGACCGCCTCGCCACGCCAGCCCTTCTGCGCGCGGGCGCCGCGGACTACCTCGGCGCGAGCTGGCTGTCGAGCGCGAGCCTGACCCGCGCGGTCGACAACGCGATCGCGCGTTTTGCGCAGGACACCGAGCGCCGGGACGCGCAGGCCGCGCTGCGCGCCAGCGAACAACGGCTGCGCCAGATGATCGACGCCCTGCCGGCGGCCATCTACAGCACCGACGCCGAAGGCCGCCTGACCGATTACAACGCTGCCGCCGTGGCACTGTGCGGCCGCACGCCAGAGCTGGGCACCGACCGCTGGTGTGTGAGCTGGAAATTGTTCCACCCGGACGGCGCGCCGATGCCGCACGACCAATGCCCGATGGCCATCAGCCTCAGGCAGGACCGCCCGGTGCGCGGCCAGGAGCTGGTGGCGCAGCGACCCGACGGAACACAGGTCTGGCTCGCGCCTTACCCGACCCCGCTGCGCGCGGCCGATGGCACGTTGTGCGGCGGCGTCAACATGCTGGTCGACATCAGCGAGCGCAAGCGGGCCGAGGAGGCCCTGGGCGCCAGCCAGGCGCGGCTGGCGCTCGGCATCCAGGTCGCCGGTCTGGCGCTGGCTGAAGTCGACTACGACAGCGGCCTGACCCATCTCTCGCTCGAAGCGGCGCGGCTGTTCGGCCTGGGCGACGAGGCAGTGACGCTGCCGCGCGCGGCGCTGCACGCGCGCCTGCATCCCGATGACCACGACGCGGTGCTGCAGGCTATTGCCGCGTCGCTCGACCCGGTGACCGGCGGCGCGTTCGAAATGGACCTGCGCACCGCGTCGCCCGACGGCGAGGTGCGCTGGTTGCACGTGCGCAAGCAGGTCGACTTCGAGGGCACCGGCAGCACGCGGCGGGCCCGTCGCGCCACGCTGGCAGCCCTGGACGTGACGGCCCAGAAAAATGCCGAGCGCGCGCTACGCCATAGCGAGCAGCGCTTTCGCGGCACCTTCGACAATGCGGCCATAGGCATCGCCCACGTCGGGCTCGACGGCCGCTGGCTGCGCGCCAACGCGGTGATGTGCCGCATCACGGGGTACCCGCTGGCGGAGCTGACCGGGCTCACGGTGCCAGGCATCACGCATCCCGACGACGTGGCGGTCGACCTGGAGCAGGTACGCCAGGTGCTGGCCGGCGAGATCGCCAGCTACGTGCGGGAAAAGCGTTACCGGCACAAGAACGGATCCGAGGTGTGGGTGGTGGCCTCGGTGGCGCTGCTGCGCGACGCCGACGGGCAGCCGATGCATTTCATCTCCACCGTCGAGGACATCACGGAAAAGAAGGCGGTGGCGCAGGAGCTCGAGCGCCAGCACCGCTTCGTGGAGCGGCTCACGCGTGTGATGCCGCATGTGTTGTATGTGTTCGACCTGCAGCAAAAGCGCAACGTCTGGGTCAATCGCCAGGTCGGCAAGATGATCGGTTATTCGCCCGACGAGATCGCGGCGATGGGCCCGCAGTTGATGCGCGCCACCATGCATCCCGACGATCTGGCGCGCCTGCCGGCGATTTTCGACAATATCGCCGCGCTGCGTGACGGCGAAGTGCTGGAAACCGAATACCGCCTGCGCCATCGCCTGGGTGAATGGCGCTGGTTCCACAGTTCCGACACGGTCTTCTCGCGCACCGCGCAGGGCGAGGTGCGCGAGATCGTCGGCACGGCCATGGATGTGACGCAGCGCAAGCTGCTGGATTCGCGGCTTGCGGCGGCCACCGCCATGGCCGAAAAAGCCAGCCTGGCGAAATCGGAATTCCTGTCCAGCATGAGCCACGAGTTGCGCACGCCGCTCAATGCCATCCTTGGTTTTGCACAACTGCTGGAGTACAGCGCACCACCACCGACGGCCGTGCAACAGCGCAGCATCGAGCAGATCCTCAAGGGCGGCTGGCACCTGCTCGAACTGGTCAACGAGATTCTGGACCTGGCGTTGATCGAATCCGGAAAGCTGTCGCTGGCGCTGCAACCGGTGCCGCTGGACGCCGTGCTGCTCGATTGCCGCGCCATGATCGAACCACAGGCCGAAAAGCGCGGTGTGCAGCTGCACTTCACGCCACCCGCGCGGGCGCACCACGTCGACGCCGACCGGACCCGGTTGATGCAGATCCTCATCAACCTGCTGTCGAACGCGGTCAAATACAACCGCGCTGGCGGCTCGGTGGTGGCGTACTGCAGCGAGAGCGGCGCGGGCCGGCTGCGCATCTCGGTCGAGGACACCGGGCCGGGACTCTCGCCCGCGCAGCTGGCCCGGTTGTTCGAACCCTTCAACCGGCTCGGTCAGGAGGCGAATGCCGCCGAGGGCACCGGCATCGGACTGGTGGTGTCCAGGCGTCTGGTGGAACTGATGGGCGGCGCCATCGGCGTGCAGAGCACGGCCGGCGCCGGAAGCACATTCTGGATCGAGATGAACCTGTCGGCGCCGGCCAACGCCGACGCTGGCCTGGCCGATGCCGCGCCGGCGCCGGTGCGAAGCTTGCACTCCGACCTCGGGCAACGCACCTTGTTGTGCGTCGAAGACAACGAAGCCAACATGATGCTGGTGCAGGACCTCATCGCCTGCCGTGCCGACATCCGGCTGCTCAGCGCGCGCGACGGCAGCAGCGGCATCGCGATGGCACGCGCGCGCCTGCCCGATGTGATCCTGATGGATATCAACCTGCCCGACATCAGCGGCCTGGAGGCGTTGCGCGTGCTGGCAGGGGACCCCGCCACGGCGCGTATTCCGGTGATTGCGCTGAGTGCCAATGCCATGGCGCCCGATGTCGCGTCCGGGCTGGAGGCGGGATTCTTCGACTACCTGACCAAGCCGGTCAAGCTCGATCTGTTCATGCACACGATCAATGCCGCGTTGTGCCGCACTGACACGGCACCGGCTGGCGCCAGCCTGCGCGCCCGGCAGTGAGCCGGCGCCAGCCCGTACACCGGGCCGCGCCTGTCGTGCCGGTCGCACCTGTCGATCGCGGGAGCACAACGCCAGCAAGGGCGCCGGCTGCAACAGCGGGCGCCCAAGATGTCATTTCGGCCCCGGATCGGGTCCGGGGTTGCCGCGCCCGCAATCGACGCACGCCCCTGGATCAGACCTGGAGGGGTGGTCGATGGCGAGGCTGCCGGAACTGGCCGGCGGGCTGGTCGCGGCGGGTCAACCCGCCACCGGTCACGGGCGAACCGCGATCTCGTTCTTGACCATCTTCACGCCGCTGACACCACGCGCGATGCTCTCAGCGGTGTTCTTCTCCAGCGAGCTCTTGGCAAAACCGGACAACATCACGGTGCCGTTGAGGGTCTCGACGCTGATGGCTGCGGCATCGACCTGCTTGTTCTCGACGAAGCGCGACTTCACCAGCGTGGTGATGCCGGCGTCGTCAATATAGGCTCCGACGGTTTCCTGGCCGCGCGTGACAGCGCAACCGGTAACGGTAAGCAGGGCGACTGCCGCAACGATGGCGGCGAGGGTGGTGCGAATGATCATGGTGAATCTCCTTGGAAAGTGGATATTTGGTTACTTCGTGCCGGGTGGTGATTGGCCCCACCACCCAAGGGCTGGAAAAAGCGTCCGGTCTCAGTCGGTGAGCCAGTCGCTCAACTCGTCTGCATGTTCCTGTTCGTCGCTCAGGATGTCCTCGAGCAGCCGACGCGTGGTCGAGTCCTTGTCGCCGATCAACGCGATGATCTGGCTGTAGGCTTCGATCGCCACGCGTTCGGCAATCAGGTTGGACCGGATCATGGCCTTGAGGTCCGACGAATCGTCGTACGCGGCATGGCTGCGCTGGCTCAGCGAGTCGGGCGAAAAGTCGGGCTCGCCACCGAGTTGCACGATGCGCTGCGCCAACCGGTCGGCGTGGGCCGCTTCCTCGTTGGCGTGCACCAGGAATTCTTCCGCGATCTTCGGCGAGGCCAGACCACTGGCGGTGAAGTGGTGGCGCTTGTAACGCAGCACGCACACCAGTTCGGTGGCCAGCGAATCGTTGAGCAGCTTGACGATATCCGCGCGCCATGGCCCGTAACCTGGCGTCACAGCGCCCTGGTCCAGGCTGCGCCGCGCCGCCGCAAGGGCGGTCTCGTCGAGCACCATGCGCTGTTGTTTGCCCACCGGGAGCTTCTTGACGTTGCTGATTTCGTTCTTGGTGGCCATCGGGTATTCCTGGGTTGCCTGGCTTGGTGCGGTAGTGCACCAAGCCGATAAGGCAACTGTAGAGGCGCCTGCGCGCCCCAGCCATCAGCGCCCGGCGCATGCGCGTGTAGGACGACGCCGCGCGCCGGTCGGTCGCGCCCGGCCGTCAGACGCTCTCGGGCGCGGACTCCAGCGGCGCGGGCGCGGATTGCGGCTGCCCCAGCAGCGGGACCACGAAGCAGGTCCGCGGCGCCAGGCCGGGCCAGTGCAGCAACTGCCCGGGACGCAGCAACTGCGCACCCGAATCCGCGGTGGCGTCCAGCGCCCCTTGCGCCGTATCGCGCAGCAGGATGAAGCGCATGTGGCGGGCCTCGCGCACCAGCGTCAGTTCGGCGCGCTGCCAGTGCGACGGCAGGCACGGCGCAAACGACAGTCCGTGCGCGCCCAGCCGCAACCCGAACATCGATTCGATGGCCGCACGGTGCAGCCACGCGGCCGCACCGGTGTACCAGCTCCAGCCGCCGCGTCCCACATACGGCGGCTGGCTGTACACGTCGCCGGCAATGGCATACGGCTCGATACCGTATACCGGCCCGTGCACCGGGTGGCTGGCACGGTGCGCCGGGCTGAGGTAGGTGAACATGCGGTAGACCAGGTCGCCACCGTCGCCGGCGGGACCCACCCGGTTGGCATGGGCGGCCTGGGCCATCAGCGCCCACACCCCGGCGTGCGAGTACTGGCCGCCGTTCTCGCGCACGCCCGGCGGATAGGCCTGGATATACCCGGCGCTGGGCACGGCGTGCGCCAGCGGCGGGTCGAGCAGCTTGACCAGGCCGGCCACCGGGTCCACCAGATGCTCCTGCACCGCGGCCATCGCCATGCGCTGCAGCGCCGCCGGCGCGACGTCGGAGAGCACCGCCCAGGCCTGCGCAATCAGGTCGATGCGGGCCTCGGGGTTGGCTTGCGCACCGAGCGCCTGGCCGTCGTCGAAAAAGGCGCGCTTGAACCACTGCCCGTCCCAGGCCGGGCCCAGCAGTGCCTTCTTCCAGCCCGCGGCCGCGTGTTCCCAGCGCAGCGCGCGCACCAGGTCGGAGCGAGCGCGCGCCAGCGGCGCGAAGTCCGCCACCAGCTGGCACAGGAACCAGCCCAGCCACACCGACTCGCCGCGCCCGCCGCTGCCGACCCGGTTCATGCCGTCGTTCCAGTCGCCGCTGCCCATCAGTGGCAGACCGTGCAAGCCCACCCGCAGGCTGCGGTCGATGGTGCGCGCCGCGTGTTCGTAGACCGGGGCGCTGCGGCTGCTGGTCTCGGGCGTGTAGTAGGCATCCTCGGCGCCGTCGGGAATCGGCGCGCCTTCGATGAACGGCAGCTCCTCGTCGAGCAGCGCCGTGTCGCCGGTGCTGCGCAGGTAGAACACGCAGGCGTAGGGCAGCCACAACAGGTCGTCCGAGAAATGGGTGCGCACGCCGGCGCCGAGCGGCGCGTGCCACCAGTGCTGCACGTCGCCCTCGACGAACTGGCGCGAGGCGCACAACACGATCTGCTGGCGCAGCATCTGCGGTTCGGCCCAGGCCAGCGCCATGGCATCCTGCAACTGGTCGCGAAAACCGGTCGCGCCGCCAGCCTGGTAGAAACCGGCCTTGGCCCACAGACGGCACGCCACGGCCTGGTACAGCAGCCAGCGGTTGACCAGCGCGTCGAACAGCGGGTCGGGGGTGCTCACGGTGGCGGCGCCCAGCAGGCGGTCCCAGCTCTGGCGTACCTCCAGCTCGCGCGCGGGCGCGGCCGTCGTGGCCGCGACAGCGGCCAGTTGCCGGGCTGCATCCGGGCTGTCGCCATAACCCAGCAGGAATACCCGTTCGACCGATTCCGCCGCGGGCACCCGAATGCGCAGCGAGAGCGCCGCGCAGGGGTCGAGTCCGGCGCCCTGCTGCATTCCGAAATGGTCGGGCAGCACCAGATGGCCGCGGGCGTCGAAACATTCGCGCCGGTCGCAGGTCCAGTCTTCGGCCTCGTCGGGCGCCGCGGCGACCGCCAGGAACGCCGTGCCGTCACCGAAACCGGCCGAGCGCTCGGCCTGGGTGCACAGCAATGCGCTGAGCTTGCGCTCCTGCGCCCGGTCGGCGCCGCTGCCGGACGGTTGCAGCGCCGGCAGGCGCTGGCGGTGCAGGGCGGTGTCCACGGTGGCGCGGTCGGCCCGGTTGCCGCCCATGGTCCATTCGACGATGCCGATCAGGCGCAGGTGCAGCGTGCGGTGGCCGTGGTTGAGCAGCTGCAGTCGCACCTGCTTGACCGAGGTGGTGCTGTCGACGCACCAGGTCGCGGTGACTTCGAGCTCGCCCTGGCGGTGGCTGATGCGGGTATAACCCTGCCCGTGCGAAATCTGGTAGGCCAGGCGCGGGTCGGCGCCGGCGATCGGCGCCACGCTCCACAGCTCCATGGTCCTGCGGTTCTGCAGCAGGAACCATTCCGACGGCGGATCACACACCGGGTCGTTGGACCAGCCGCTGAGCTGCATCAGGCGGCTGTTGCGGGCCCAGGTGTAGCCGCCCCCGGCCTCCGATAGCTGGGCGCCGAAGCCGGGGTTGGCCAGCACATTGATCCATGGGCGCGCCGGCCGCACGCCGGCGCCGGCCTGGAACCGGAACTCGTGCGCCAGCGCGTCGAATTCACCGGTCGGCGCCGGCGCCGCGTCGAAGGCGCCCGCGGCCATCGAGAGCGGGCTGGTCGACGTCTCCTGGCGGCGCTGCAGGGCCTGGTCGTGCAATTCGCTCCATTCCTGGACGTGGTGCGCCAGCGGGCGGCCGTCGGCGTTGAACTGCACCCGCGCCAGGCTCTGCAGCGTACCGAGTTCGTCGGCCGAAAGCTCGTCGGCGCGCAACAGGTACAGACTGGTGCTGGGTGGGCCGGGCCGGGTGGCGCATTCGGCCACATGGCGTTCGCGCAGCGCCGTCACCTGGCGCTGCAGCGCCATGACGTACGACGCCGGTTCGGAATTCACCACCACCAGATCGCAGGCCACACCACCCCACAACCACAAGCCGAGCGCCTGGCCCAGCGAGCGCAGCAGGCCGGCGCCCTGCGGCACACCGGCCAGCACCAGGATCAGCGGACGCTCGCCGGAGATGCCGAAGCGCCACACCAGGCGCCGATCACACACCGGCGCCAGCGCGGCCGGGGCACGCGTCAGGTTCAGCAGCAGCGCCGTGCTCAGGCTCTGGATGGCGGCATAGTTCTCGCTGCTGATGCCCAGGGCGCGCAACCGGATGCCGGTCAGCGTGGCCGACATCAGCGAGGCGCGCTGCACGTGGCTGGGCTGGCGGTACTTGTCGATCACGGCGCGCAGCGTGTCGCGGTCCAGCGATGCCGCCGTGGCGAATGTCAGCTGGACCTTGGCGTGCGGCGCGATGCGCAGGCGCACGGCCAGCGCGCACACCGGGTCCAGCCCGGTGTCCAGGGCCAGTGCCGGCGCTGCGTCGGCGCCCGGGCGAGCATCGTCCGCGGCGACCGGCAGGGGATCGAAGGCGCCGAGCGGGCGGTCGGCGCCCCGGTTGCGGCCGAGCCAGCGCGCGCGGTCCGCGGAGACGCGCACGCCCAGGTCCGGTGCATCGCTGGCGACCAGGAAATGCACCGCCTGCAGTCCCGGCTCGGTGCCAAGGCGCGGGGTGCGCGAGAACACCAGCGCCTGGTGCTCGGCCAGCCACTCGGCGCGCACGAAGAAGTTGGAGAAGGCCGGGTGCGACTCGTCCCCCGGCTGGTCGGTCAGCGTCAGTTCGAACGCCGACACCAGTTCGATATCCAGGCCGCGCTCGCCCAGGTTGCGCAGCTCGACCTGGCGGAACTCGATGTCGTCCTCCGGGCTGACCCACACCGTGGTGTGCGCCTGCACCTGGGCCCAGGCGGCGTCGAAGCAGACCCGGTCGGCGTGGAAGGTGCTGCGGTAGTGCGCGCCCGGGTCGGGCGCCGGGTGCTGGGTGATGGAAACCAGCTGCGGCTGCTGGTCCCAGCGCACGTAGAAGAAACTTCCGTAGTTGTCGCGCAGCGCATCGTCGCGCCAGCGCGTGATGCCACTCTGGCCCAGGCGGCTCCAGCCCGCGCCATTGGCGCGCAGCGCGACGCTGTAGTGCCCGTTCGACAGCAGGTGGGTCGGCTCCACTGCGCTGGAGCCGGGCGCCACTTCACGCAGCGGGCCCGGCGGTGGTGCGAGCAAGACCGACACTTCGCGCGGTGTGCGCTCGTGCAGCAGCGACGCTACCGCCTGGACGTGGGCGTTGCCCATGCCCCAGCGCCGCGGCGTGCCGTGCAGCAGAACGTTGGCGATGGCGACGAGGCTCATGCCCTGGTGGTGCGCCATGAAGGTGTTGACACGTGTGAAGCCGTCGGCCGCGGCCTGCCGCGCTTCACTGAAGTCGAGCGCTTCGATGAACCCGTAGCGGGCCCGCGTCGCCAACGCTTCGAGCACCGCGAAATTTTCGACCGCCAGGTGCGGCGCGACCTGCGCGGCCAGCGCGGTGGCGTAGGGCGCGATCACCAGTTCGTCGGCCGGCGTGCGGCGCAAGGCCAGGCGCGGCACGCCCTGCGGTGCGTACTGGTAGGCCAGGGTGTGGTCGCTGGCGGCGTAAGCCGATTCCGAAATGCCCCACGGCACCTTGTGCTCGCGGGCGAACGCGATCTGCTCGCGCAGCGCGGCCAGGCAGGCGCCATGCAAGACGCTGCCCTGCGGTTCGTCGAGCACCAGCGTGGGCATGAGGTACTCGAACATCGAGCCCGACCACGAACGCAGCCCGGCGTGAGCGCCGACCGCATAGAAGGGCCGGCCTAGCGCCGCCCAATGGTTGACCGGCACGTCGCCCTTGGCGATGGCCAGCAGGCTCGTCAGGCGCGATTCGCTGGCCAGCAGGTCGTAGAAGCCGTCGTCCAGCGTCGCTTCGGCGACCCGCCAGCCGATGTGCAGCAGGTGGCGCCGGCGGTGGTAGAGGAAGGCGAAGTCGGGCTC
>JANMYG010000780.1:0-23659 GCA_031381865.1 Betaproteobacteria bacterium
CCCTGTTGGCGGTGCTGTGCATCTCGTACTACAACGCACGGCTCTATGCGTACAACCACAACATCGTCCTGATGTTGCTGTCGACCCTCAGCGCCGCATTCTGCTGGAAGGCCTGCGACACCGGCCGGCAACGTTGGTGGAGCGCGCTGGGCGTGGTGCTCGGCCTGGGCATGCTGACCAAGTACCAGATCGCGGTCACCGCGGCGTCGGTGCTGGTCTTCTGGGTCACCCAACGCGGATGGCGCGATCCGCGGCAGCGCCGCGGTTTGTTGCTGTGCGCGCTGGTGGCCCTGCTGATCACCGTACCGCACCTGCAGTGGCTGCGGACCCATGATTTCGGACCGATCGGTTATGCGCTCGAAACCTCGCTGGGCGCGCATCTCGACCCATTGGAGCGCGTGCTGGAAGTGTCGAACTGGCTTGCCGACCAGCTGCTGAACCGTTCACTCGCGGCCTGGCTGGTGCTTGCTGCGGCGCTGTACCTGGTGCGCCTGCGCGCCGACGCGCCACCGCCGCCGGGTTTGGCAACCGGCGATCCGACCAACGGCGACGCGGGCCGCGCCTTGCTGTTGGCGTGGGGGGTGGTCCCGTTGTTGTTCATGGTCCTGGTTGGCCTGGGCACGGGCGCGTTGCTGCAGATGCGGTGGGGCTCGCCGTTCCTGCTGTTCGTGGTGCCCGCCGCCATGGAATTGACCGGCCCGCGCGGCCAGTGGCGGCGCGTACCCCTGCGTTCGGCGGCGACCGTGTTCGTGATCGTTCAGGCATTGCTGCTGCTGTGGAGCCACTACAGCTCCGCCCACGGGCCGGCGGCGCTGCGCGACCCGTACTGGAGAAACTTCGACAGCCAGGCACTGGCCCGGCAGATCGAAGCGCCGGCACGTGCGGCGCTGCACGGCGGCCGCATCTGTGTCGTTTCAGGCCCCGTCGCGCTGGCCGGGGCGCTCGCGCTGCAGCTCGAAGACCAGCCACTGGTGCTGATCGACGGGCGTTACGACCACAGCCCGTGGGTCAGCGCCGACCTGGTCAAGCGCTGCGGCATGCTGCAGGTGGTACGTGATGCGCGGCTGCCCGGCGGCGTGCCGGCAGGGCCCGCGTTCCCAGGCATAACATGGCGCGCCGTATTGCCAGAACATCCGCCGGCCTCCACGGGCGCCAATGCCTTATCGCCCAATTCAACGACATCGATGCGGCCATCATGAACCATCTCTTGCGCAACGCGCGCCCATCCATGAGCTGCGTGATACCGGCTTTCAACGAGGCGGAAAATCTAGGGTCCTTGTTGACCGGGCTGACGGCGCAGCTCGCGCAGCTGACCGACCAGTGGGAGATCATCGTGGTCGACGACGGCAGCCGCGACCAGACGCCGGCCGCCCTGGCGCCCTGGCTCACGCGCCCCGGGCTGCGGTACCTGCGACTGTCGCGCAACTTCGGCAAGGAGGCGGCCTTGACGGCCGGTATCGACCGGGCCGACGGGGAGGTGGTGGTGCTGATGGACGCCGACCTGCAGCATCCGGTTGCGCTGGTACCGCAAATGCTTGCGGCATGGCGTGCGGGTGCCGACATGGTGTGCGCGGCACGCGCCGCTCGCACCGATGAAAGCCTGGCCAAGCGGCTCGGCACGGCATTGTTCTACCACCTGGTCAACCGCGACCCGCTGGTGCAGATCCCGGTCGATGCGGGGGATTTCCGGTTGATGGACCGGCGCGTGGTCGATGCGCTCAAGTCCCTGCCGGAGCGCAACCGGTTCATGAAGGGCCTGTACGCCTGGGTCGGCTTCGAGAACGTGGTCATCCCGTATACGCCCGACGAACGGTTGAACGGGCACAGCCGGTTTTCCATGCGCGGCCTGGCGCGTCTGGCATTCACGGGTGTCACGGCGTTCACGAATGCGCCGCTGCGCTTGTGGAGTGCTCTGGGGGCCGCCATCGCGACCGTGGCGCTCGGATACGGGGTCTGGATCGTGATCGACCATTTCCTCTTCGGCGTGGACGTGCCGGGCTGGGCCACGCTGGTGGCCGGAACGATGTTTCTGAGCGGCGTGCAGTTGTTGTCGATCGGCATCCTGGGTGAATACGTGGGCCGCATCTTCAACGAGGTCAAACAACGCCCGATCTACGTGGTGGGGACCGAGGCCGGGCGTGGCACCATCGATGTGTGTGATGCTCCGAGCAAATGAAGGCGCCCCAACCAAGACCAATCCGGACACTGGCGCTCTGCGCTGACGATTTCGGCCTCGCCCCTGGCATCTCGGCGGGAATCGCCAGACTGGCCTGGGCACAACGCCTGAGCGCCGTGTCCTGCATCACGAATTCCCGGCATTGGGCAGGCGACGCGCCTTTGTTGCGCCGGTTGCCGCCTTCGGTCGATGTGGGCCTGCACATCAACCTCACCGAAGGCCAACCGCTGAGCCCGCAGTTGGCCCGGGTCTGGCCACGTCTGCCGGCGCTGCCGGTGTTGATCGCGCACGCCCACCTGGGGTTACTGCCCGGTGCGGAAATCCGCTGCGAAATCGACGCGCAGCTGGTCGCGTTCCAAAGCGCCATGGGCCGGGCGCCGACCTACGTCGACGGCCACCAGCATGTGCACCACCTTCCGGTGCTGCGCACGATCGTTCTCGATCTGCTCGACCAGTTGCATCCCCGGCCCGCTGTGCGCGCGACCGGTCGCGTGGCCGGGCCAGGATTCGGTGTCAAACGCTGGCTGATCCGGCATACCGGCGGCAGCGCGCTGGCACGCGAGTTGCGGCGGCGCGCGCTGGCGCACAACCCGGCGCTGTTGGGCGTGTACGACTTCCGGCAGCCGGACTACAGGGCGCTCGTGCAGGGCTGGCTGGCTGCGCTGCCTGCGGAAGGCGGGCTGTTGTTCTGCCATCCGGGCGAAACCGTTGCACAGGTAGCGCCAGACGCGATTGGTGCGGCGCGCCAGCGCGAGCTCAATTACCTTGGCAGCGACCTGTTCCCGCAGGACCTGGCCACGGCCGGCGTGCGCCTCGGACATGTCTGGCACACCGGCGAACAGCCGCCGCGCTAAGTCCGGCGAAAGGTCCACACCTGGTTGATGCCGAATGTGAGCACCAGGCTCAAACCGGTGGCCAGCATTTGCGCCAGCACATAATGCAGCCCCAGCCGCACTGCCGCGGCGACCACGGCCATGCCCAGCAGCGCGCCGGCCAGGGCGGTGGCCTGGAAACGCGGCCACGACGCGCCGACCTGGCCGCGGTGCGCGAAAGTGAACCAGCGGTTGCCGATGTAGGCCACCTGGGCGCCGACCACCGCCCCGACGCCCGAGGCCCACCATGCAGGCCAGCCGGCGCCCTCGACGCACAACACCAGCACCAGGTAATGCACCGCCGTGGCGATCGCACCGACGAGGCAATAACGGACAAACATCGGGACTGTTGAATGCCCCATCACCGGCAGGCGCGCGCCGCGGCGCGCCACAGTTCAACCTGTTGGCCTGAAATAACATGTTGTATGCCCGTCAGCCCGGCCAGTCGCGGCGTGTGTGTCGGTGCGGCCACGAACCAGACGTTGCCGGCGCCGCATGACAACCCATCCAGCCCGTCGAGCGGGCGCAGCAGCGTGCGCCCGCGCGCCGGGTCGAAAGCTGCCGCGTCGAAGAGCTCCTTGCGCCAGTTGTCCCGCAGCGGCAATTGCGGGTCGTCCCAATCGGCCGCGATGACCACCGGCGCGTCGAGCCGGGCATAAAACGGCACATCGAAGTAATAGGCGTCGACCATGACGACCCGATCGCCCGGTTCGATCCGGTCGGCCAGGGCGAGCCCCACGGACCGGTTCGAACGTGGGGTCTGCCACGCCGCGATGGCGACCACCAGGGCCACACAGAAAACCGCCGAACCACCGATCCACCAAGGAACGAGACGCGGTGTGCGCCAATCCGCGATCGCCAGCGCGAGCAGCGCACACAGGGGCGCCAGCGCCGGCAGCACATAACCCACCAGCTTGGAACTCGGAAGCGAGAAGAAGCCGACCACAGCAACCACCCACCAGACATACAGGCCGGTGGATGCATCGCGCGTGCGCCATGCGCGGCGCAGCGCCAGCGGCAGCCAGCCGCTCCACGGCAAGGTCAGCGCCGGCAGGGCCACCAGGAAGAACCAGAACGGGCTGACGTTGTTGAAATTTGCCTGCGCAAAACGGCGGAAATGCTGCTCGACGAAGAAATAGTCGAAGAACCCCGGGTAGCGCATCTGCATGAGGACGAACCAGGGCGCGGCCACGACCAGGAACGCCAGCAGTCCCAGCGGGTGCAGCAGCCCGACCACCTGGCGCCAGCGCCCTTGCGCCAGCAGCCACGGGCCGATGACCAGGGCCGGCAACACGAAACCGATCAGGCCCTTGGCGAGCACCGCGAATGCACTGGCCAAGGCCCCGGCCACCAGCCAGCCCAGTTGCACCCGCGCCGGTTCGTCGACGGCGCGCGCCAACGCGAACACGACCACCGTGATCAAGCCGGCCACCAGCATGTCGTGGTTGGCGAACTGCGCTCCGATAAAAAAGAACGGGCAGGTGGCCAGCACCCCCAGCGCGATGGCCGCGCTGCGGCGGCCGGCGCTGCGCCGCATCCCCAGCAACAGGGCTGCCCCGAGCGACCATGCGCCAAGGACCGCGGCAATCCGCGCAGCAAAGGCGTTCACGCCGAACAGTTGCATGGCCGCCATGTCCAGCCAGTAGAACAGCGGGGGCTTGTGGAAGAACGGCAACCCGTTGAGCGTAGGCACCAATGCCCCGCCGAGCAGCATCTCGCGCGCCACACTCGCGTAGCGCCCCTCGTCGGGCAACAGCAGCGGGCGCAGCCCGATGGTCGCGAGCAGCCACACGGCGAGCAGTGCCAGCAGCCACGCTGGAGATTGGAGACGTGCGCGAAGGCTTCGCGCCGGCAGGTCGGTGGAAGCGGCAGGCGCAGCCACCGCGCTCTAGGCAACCTGGCAGATCTTGAGCATGTTGGTGCCCCCTGGCGCACCCATCGGTTCGCCACAGGTGATGGCATAGACGTCGCCGCTCTGGACAATGCCGCGCTTCTTGAGATTCCCCTCGGCCTCCATCAAGGCGGTGTCGCGGTCGGCACTGGAGTCCATCAGCAACGGGCGCACGTTGCGGTACAGGGCCATCTTGCGTTGTGTTTCGACCTTGGGGGTGAGTGCGTAGATCGGGATCTGGATCAGGTGGCGACTCATCCACAAGGCGGTCGATCCGCTGTCGGTCATGGCCACGATCGCCTTGGCACCGAGGTGGTAGGCGGTGAACAGCGCGCCCATGGCGATCGACTGGTCGATCCGGTGGAAGGTCTTGCCCATGAAATCGGCATCGAGCTTGACCACCTCGTGCGCCTCCGCGGCATGGCAGATCTTGGCCATTTCGACCACCGTCTCCAGCGGGTATTTGCCGGCCGCGGTTTCGGCCGACAACATGACCGCGTCGGTGCCGTCGAGCACGGCGTTGGCGACATCGCTCACCTCGGCGCGCGTCGGCACCGGGTTGGTGATCATCGACTCCATCATCTGGGTCGCGGTGATGACGACCTTGTCGTGCTCGCGCGCCATTTTGATCATGCGTTTTTGCAGCGCCGGCACGGCCGCATTGCCGACCTCCACCGCCAGGTCGCCGCGCGCCACCATGATGCCGTCGCTGGCCAGCAGGATTTCGAGCAACTTCGGAATCGCCTCGGCGCGCTCGATCTTCGCGATCAGGCCGGGACGGTGGTGGTGGTCGGCCGACGCCACGTTGCACAACTGGCGCGCCATCTCCATGTCGGTCGCGTTCTTGGGAAAACTGACGGCCACGTAATCCGCCTTGAAAGCCATGGCGGTGCGAATGTCGTCCATGTCCTTGGCCGTCAGGGCCGGTGCGGTCAATCCGCCGCCGAGCTTGTTGATGCCCTTGTTGTTGGACAACTCGCCGCCGAGTTTCACGGTGGTGTGGATCGCCTCGCCCACCACCGCGTCGACGGTGATGACTATCAACCCGTCATTGAGCAGCAGCACATCACCGGCCTTGACTTCGCGCGGCAGCGACTTGTAGTCGAGCCCCACCGCGTGGACGTCCCCCAACTCGACGCGCGCCGCGTCCAGCACGAACTTGGCGCCGGGCTCCAGCATCACCTTGCCCTGCGCGAACTTGCCGACCCGGATCTTGGGCCCCTGCAGGTCGGCCATGATGGCCACCTCGCGCCCCGCGCGCTGGGCGGCCTCGCGCACCATTTGCGCGCGGTCGATATGGTCTTGCGCCGTTCCATGGCTGAAATTGAGCCGGACCACGTTGACACCCGAGCGGATCATCTGTTCGAGCAACGCGGGCTCGCTGGAGGCCGGGCCCAGCGTGGCAACGATCTTGGTGGCGCGACGAGGTGCCATGGGGAAGTCTCCTTGTAGTGACCTCCATTTTCCCATGGAACGAATTACCGGCCGGTTACGGCGCCAGCCAGGCCCGACCGTTGCGCCGGCCCGAACACCGCCGCCCTGGTCCGCTTTCGACGCGTGGATCAGCCGTTCGCGCGCCGCGCGAGGATTTCGAATGCCGGCAATGTCTTGCCTTCGAGCACCTCCAGAAATGCGCCGCCGCCGGTCGAGATGTAGCCGATCTTTTTTTCGATGCCGTATTTGGCGATCGCCGCCAGCGTATCGCCACCGCCAGCGATGGAAAACGCCGTGCTCTCGGCGATCGCCAGCGCGATGCCACGCGTACCCGCCTCGAAAGCCGCGAACTCGAACACGCCCACCGGGCCGTTCCACACGATCGTGCCGGCCTGGCGCAGCTGCTCGGCCAGGCGTCGGGTGGTTTGCGGGCCGATATCCAGGATCAGGTCGTCATCGGCCACGTCGGTGGCCGCTTTGACAGTGGCCGGCGCATCGGCCTTGAATTCCTTGGCCGTCACCACGTCCGACGGGATCGGCACCGCCGCACCGCGCAGCCGCATCGCCTCGATCACCGCCTTCGCCTGGTCCAGCAGGTCCGGCTCGGCCAGGCTCTTGCCGATCTTCAGTCCGGCCGCCAGCATGAAGGTGTTCGCGATACCGCCGCCGACGATGAGCTGGTCGACGTTGCCGGCCAGGCTGTTGAGGATGGTCAGTTTGGTCGAGACCTTGGAGCCGGCCACGATCGCCACCAGCGGGCGCCTGGGCGCCTTCAGCGCCTTGGTGATGGCGTCGATCTCGGCCGCCAGCAGCGGACCGGCGCACGCCACCGGCGCGTACTGCGCGATGCCGTAGGTGCTGGCCTCGGCCCGGTGGGCGGTGCCGAAAGCATCGTGCACGAATATGTCGCACAACTGCGCCATCTTCCTGGCCAGCGCCTCGTCGTTCTTCTTTTCGCCCTTGTTGACGCGGCAGTTCTCCAGCAGCACCAGGTCACCGGCGACCAGCGCTCGGCCATGCAGCCGGACACCATCGACCCAGTTCGGCAGCAGCGGCACCTCGCGACCGAGCAGTTCGCCCAGGCGAGCGGCCACCGGGGCCAGTGAATCCAGCGGCGAGAAAGCGCCCTCGGTCGGGCGGCCGAGGTGCGAAGTGACCATCACGGCCGCACCGGCATCGAGCGCCATACGGATACAGGCTACCGAGGCGCGAATGCGGGTGTCCTCCGTGATGTTTCCGGCGGCGTCCTGCGGCACGTTGAGATCGGCGCGGATGAAGACCCGTTTGCCGGCGACCTGGCCCTGGGCGCAGAGATCAGAGAATCGGATGTAGTTCATGGCGCGGTGCAGCGAGCTGTGGCAAGGGCCAAATTGTAGGCGTCAACGGCAGGTCGAGAACCAGTCCAGCTCCTGCTTGTACAGGCCGGTCTGCACGTCCAGCAGCCCCAGCATGGAATGGAAAAGATTGTCGTGCGACAACGGCGCCGCGGCCTGCTGCTGCAGGCATTCGACGCGTATGCCCAGGCGCTTTTGCATGGCGCCGGAAAGCCAGGTCACCATCGGCACATGGGTCTGGGTGTCGGGCGCCAGCGCATAAGGCAGGCCGTGCAGGTACAGGTTGTTCTCGCCCAGCGACTCGCCATGGTCGGAGACATACACCATCGCGCCATCGACCTTGCCGTCGCGGCTGTGCCGGTCGAGCCAGCGCACCGTGCTGGCCAGCACATGGTCGGTGTACAGCAGCGTGTTGTCGTAGGCGTTGAGCAGCTGTTCGCGCGGGCAGTCCTGCAGCACGTTGCTGGAACATTCGGGCAGGAACTTCTTGAAGGCCGCGGGCGATCGGCGGTAGTAGGCCGGACCGTGGCTGCCCATCTGGTGCATCACCACCACCACGCCGCGCGCACGCTGCGCACTGTCGAGCGCGGCGATGCGTTCATCCAGACCGTGCAGCAGGATTTCGTCGAGGCACTCGCCGCCGGAGCACAGGCCCGGCACGTCGAGCGTGCGCGTGATGACCTGGTTCACGCGCGCGCACAAGCCCTTGCAGCCCGACTGGTTGTCCAGCCACAGTACCGCCAGCCCGGCGCGCTGCAGCAGGTCGAGCAGGTTTTCGAATGGCTGCACACCGGCCTCGTATTCCCGTTTGCCCAGGTGCGAAAACATGCACGGCACCGAGGCCTGCGTGTTGGTGCCGCAGGAACGCACCTGGCTGTAGTAGGTCAAGCCGCCGGCGTCGCGCAGCGCCTCGAGTTCCGGGTTGGTGCGCCGCGCATAACCACCAAGCGAGAAATTGGCCGCACGCGCCGTTTCGCCCACCACCAGCACCACCAACGGCGTGCGCTGCTGGCCGGCGTAACTCGGCCCCAGCCGCGCGTCCTGGCCAATCGGCTGCAGATCGCGCCGCGCGCGCGGCAGCTGGTCAGCCAGCAACTTGCCGCCAGCGTAGATCGCGTTGAGCGGGTTGACCAGGTAACGCACATGTTTGTGGTTGCGCATCAGGGAAGCCAGGTCCTGGTACACCGCCAGCGTGACCAGCGCCAGCAGCGTCAGTGCGGCCAGCGTCGACAACAGGTTGCGCCAGGCTTGCGACCAAAATGGCCGCGCGACGATCTCTTGCCGCGACAGCCAGGCCATCGGCAAGCCGGCCAGCAGCACCAGGCTGAACACCAGCGACCAGGACATCAGGTCACGGACCTCACGGGCATCGGTGTTGACCACGTTGGCCAGCATCGTGGCATCGATGACGATGTTGTACTGCAGCATGAAATAACTGCTGGCGGCGGCGGCCAGCAGCAACAGGAACGCCACCGGCTTGAGCAGCCTGGGCCATGCCAGCAGGCTGACCAAGGCCATCACGGCGGTCGTGATCCACACGGCCAGGCCGAGCGAGAACAACAGGCCGCGCCAACCCGCGAGCTCCGGCAAGGCCCAGGTGGCGCGCCACAACGGTAGATTGCCGGCCAGCGCGAGCCAGCCGCTCAGCACCAGCGCCAGCATGCCCGGGCTCCAGCGACGCGGCCTTGCGAGCCGGTTGGAGCGGCCTGGCCCGACGGCTTCGCCAACCGCCGGCGCAGAGGGATCAGCAGAAGCCGGCATGGGACTTTCGGGCAAGGATGGGTTCGGTCGTCATCGGTGGAGCATTGGCACGAGACAGATGGGGTACGCCGTACCAGTCACCAGCCCCAGCCGATGTGCAATGGCAGGTAGACCGCCATGCCGGCGATGATCGTGAACAACACATCCTTGCGCCAGAAATAGGCCGCGGCGCCGGCCGCGGCGGAGAACAACCGGGCGTCCTGCCAGGTCGTGACCAATTGTCCCTGGGTACTGACGATCTCGGGCACGACCACTGCGGCCAGCGCGGCGATCGGTGCGTATTGCAGTCCGCGCTGGGCCCAGTGCGGCAGGTGCCAGGGCTTGCCGGAAATCAGGAAGAATCCGCGCGCCAGCACCGTGACGCAGGTCAGACCCAGGACCACCATGACCGTATGCCAGTTGATGTCGGTCAAGGGTGCGTCCCGGTGGCATGGTTTGCACGCGGCTGCAGTTTCTCCAGCGCCAGGCACAGGATCACCGCAACAGCAATCGCCAGCACGACGTTGAGCTTGAGCGGCAGTGTGTACGCCGCCACACCGACCGCGCCGGCAATGGCCGCCGCGAGCACACGCATTTTCGTGCTGGCCAGCGAGCACAGGATGCCGACCAGGCACAGGATGCCGGCGAAGCCCAATCCCCAGGCTTGCGGAACCAGGTTGGCCAGCACCACCCCGAGTACGCTGGAACCGACCCAGGCGCTCCAGTTGCACAGGTCGTTGCCGCTCAGGTAGGCCTCCTGCGCCGTGCGCCCCGCGCCGTCCGTGGCAGCATGCGGGAAGCGCCGCGTGAACAGGACGTAACTCAGGTCGGCCGTGAAATAGCCGTGCGCCAGGCGTTCCCACACCGGCAGGTGCGCCAGATAGGGCCGCAGGTGCAGGCTGAACACGACAAAACGCAGGTTGACGCAAAAAGCCGTTGCCAGGATGACCCAGACCGGCGCTCCGGCAAGCAGCAGCGGCACCGCCGCCAACTGCGAACTGCCCGCGAACACCAGCAGCGCCATCAGCAACGATTCGACCACCCCCATGCCGGACTTGACCATGGCCACGCCGGTCATCAGGCCCCAGGCGGCGATGCCGGGCATGACGCGCTGGAAATCGCGCATACCCACCAGGAACTCGGGATGGGAGTAGTTCGCGCGGCGAAAAAACATCAGGCGCCTGCCAGACCGCGGCCGAACCGCATGCCGGGGTGCAGCGGGAAACCGCGCAGGAACTCGGCACAGCCCAAGCGTTTGCCACCGGAGCGCTGCAGTTAGCACAGGCGCAGCACTCCCTGGCCACAAGCAACCTCGATTCCGGCTGCGCCGGCGCCAAGGATGGTGCCAGACGCAGCGTCCGGTGTCTGCGTATCGGAGGCCACTTCGGCGCGCCATAACTTCACCGGTTGCCCGCCCAGTTCGGTCCACGCGCCGGGTGTCGGATTGAAGGCACGCACACGACGTTCGGTCACTTGCACGCTGGCCGCCCAATCGACCAGCGCCTCGGCCTTTTCCACCTTGCGTGCATAACTGACTCCCTCGGACGGCTGCGCACGGGCTGGCAGCCGGCCCGCAGCCGCCAGTTCGAGCGCCTGCACGATCAAATCCGCGCCCAACTGCGCCAGCTTGTCGTGCAGCGTCGCGGTGGTGTCCGCCGTCGGGCCGGTGTGCACGATGGGCAACTCCCGGGCCAGCAGGATAGCGCCGGTATCGAGCCCTGCATCCATCTGCATGATGCTGACCCCGGTCCGGGCGTCTCCGGCTTCGATTGCGCGGTGGATCGGCGCGGCGCCGCGCCAGCGCGGCAACAGGGAAGCATGGATGTTGATACACCCCAGGCCAGCGCGCGCGCCGCCCTGGCGCCGGCGCATCGCATCGAGCACCCACTGCGGCAGGATCAGTCCGTATGCGGCGACCACCATGGCATCGGCATGCGCATCCTCGATCGCCGCTCGCGCCGCCTTGGCGTCAGACGCAAAAACACCGTCCAGACGCAGGCTGCGCGGCTGGGCCAGCGCCATGCCGTGCTGGCGCGCGAGCACCTTGACCGGTGACTCGTGCAGTTTCATACCGCGCCCGGCCGGCCGATCAGGCTGCGTCAGTACCAATGGCACCTCGATGCCGGCGGCGTACAGACGTTGCAGCGCGGTGCGTGCGAACTCCGGCGTACCGGCAAAAATGACCCTCAACCGAGCTCCTCGCGCTGGAGCTTGCGCATCTTGGTCTTGATGCGGTTGCGCTTGAGCGGTGAAAGATATTCCACGAACACCTTGCCCACCAGGTGGTCCATTTCATGCTGGATACATACCGACAACATCCCTTGCGCGTCGATGCTGCAGGTGACGCCATCCCGGTCCAGCGCCTGTACCCGGACAGCGTCAAAACGCTCGACGCCGTCGTAAATGCCGGGCACCGACAGGCAGCCCTCCTCGTTGACATGTCTTTCCGCGCTGCTCCAGCTAATGGTGGGGTTGATCAATACCAGCGGTTGGTCGCGCTGCTCCGATATGTCGATCACGATCAGGCGCTCGTGCACATCGATCTGGGTTGCAGCCAGCCCGATTCCCTTGGCTTCGTACATCGTCTCCAGCATGTCGGAGATCAGCCTTTTGAGACGGGCATCGACCTGCAACACCGGCCGGGCGACCTTGTGCAGTTTGGGATCGGGATAACAAAGAATGGGTAACAAAGCCATGGAATCTCTTCAAAGATGTCGTTATTTTCGCTACTTTTCTGCCGGGAAGCACGGGGACGCAACAGAAAACGTTGCCCAATCAAGGACTTGAGCGCAGAATCGTGCGTGATTTGTCAAGATTTATCCGGGACGTCGGCCGCGTGGCGGCCAGCCCCGGGAAGCCTTCAGGGGCGACCACAATGCAGCACGAAATGACCACAAACACGTTGGCACCATCGAAGATCGCACTGTCGGCACTGGCCGTAGCCGCCGGGTGCCTGTTCGGCGCCGCGGGCCTGGCGCAGAACCTTCCGGTCACACCGGCACAAAAGGCGGTCGCGGCCCAGGTAGCGCAAGCGGGTGTGCCCCTGACCGAATTGGCCGCCAATGCGCCCGACACCTATACGGTCAAGTCCGGCGATACGCTGTGGGCAATTTCAGGCCTGTTCCTCAAGCGCCCCTGGCGCTGGCCCGAGTTGTGGGGAATGAACCTCAACGACATCAGGAATCCGCATCGCATCTATCCCGGGCAGCAGTTGTTCCTCGAGCGCAAGAATGGCCGTGCCATGCTGCGCACCGCCGGCGGCGCCGACGGCGGGCCGCCGACCGAGACCATCAGGGTATCGCCGCGAACCCGTTACGAGGCGCTCGACGATGGCGCGCTTCCGACGCTCAAGGCGCATTTGATCGAGCCGTTCCTGGCCGAACCGATCATCGTCGACGCCGACGGTCTCGCGGCCGCGCCGCGCATCGTCGCCGCGCAAGAGGGTCGGGTGCTGCTGACCCGTGGCGACCGTGCCTACGCGCGTGGCAACACCGGCAAACCCTTGCTCGATGCACCCGGAAAGCAGCAGGAGTTCCGCATCTTCCGCAATGCCACACCACTGAAGGACCCCACCAGCGGCGAGGTGCTTGGCTACGAAGCGCAATACGTAGGCAAGGCGCTGCTGGTGCGCAGTGAATCGGCCGAGACCACGACCGACAAGGACGGCAAGGAACGAACCGAAATCACGGCAGCCACCATCGACATCGTCGCAGCCAAGGAAGAAATGCGTGTCGGCGACCGTTTGGTGCCCGAACCCGAGCGCGAACTGTTGAGTTATACGCCGCACGCGCCCGCAAGCAGCGCCAACGGACGAATTGTCTCGGTCTACGGCAGCGCCGTGGTCAACGCGGCGCAAAACCAGGTGGTGGTCATCAACCGCGGCACCCGGGACGGCACCGAGCGCGGCCATGTGTTCGCGATCTTGAAGGACGGTGCGCGCCTGATCGACAAGACCGACACCGAACGGCCGCTGATCAAGCTGCCTGACGAGCGCAATGGGCTGTTGATGGTGTTTCGCACCTTCGATCGGCTTTCCTACGCGCTGGTGCTCGATATCACCGACGGTGTCAAGGTCGGCGACCGCCTGATCAGCCCGCGTTGACATCCGCCACAGGCCGATCCGCAGTCGCGTGAAGGCGCATGTGCCGCGCACAGGCGCTTGACAACGTGGCACGCTACGCGCGCGCATCGACACACTGAGGATCTGTGGCATGGACCGCGCCGAACTCGCATTCTGGTTGCGGTTGACACTGACCCCGGGCCTAGGCAACGCGACGGCGCGCAAACTGCTCGCCGCCTTCGGATTGCCGCACGATATCTTCCGCCAATCTGCCTCCGCCCTGGCGCAGGTGGTCGGCCTCGACCAGGCTACGGCCCTGGGCAACCCGCCACCTGATCTGGAGCAGCAGCTCGCAGCGACGTGGAACTGGCTTCACGAGCCGCCAGCTGTCGATCAGGAGCAGCCGTGCCGGATGTTCGTGACGCTCGGCGACCCCGCATACCCCGGCGCACTGCTGGCCACGGATGACCCGCCGCTGGTGTTGTATTTCCAGGGCCACCCGGGCATCACACGCGGATCGGCCGCGGGACCTGCGCCGGGCGAACTGCTGGCGCATGGTCTTGCCAACTGCGTAGCCATCGTTGGCAGCCGCAACCCGACGCCCCAGGGCGCAGCCAACGCACACCGCTTTGCCAAGGCGATGGCGCAGGCCGGGCTGACTGTCGTGTCCGGCCTGGCAATGGGAATCGATGGCGCGGCCCACGAAGGGGCGTTGGAGGGGGTAGGGCCGGCGTCGGACCGCCTGGCAACGATCGCCGTGGTCGGCACCGGCCTCGATCGCGTCTATCCGAAGCGGCACCGCGACCTGGCCCACCGGATTGCCCGGCGCGGCCTGCTCATGAGCGAATATCCGATTGGCACACCGCCCCTGGCGGCCAACTTTCCGCGGCGCAACCGCATCATTGCGGCCTTGTCGCGTGGCACGTTGGTGGTCGAGGCCGCGCTGCAATCGGGCTCGTTGATAACGGCGCGCCTGGCGGCGGAGCAGGGCAAGGATGTGTTCGCCATTCCCGGATCGATCCACTCGACGCAGGCCCGCGGCTGCCATGCGCTGATAAAGCAGGGGGCGAAGCTGGTGGAGTCGGTGCAGGACGTGCTGGAAGAAATGCATTGGTCCACGCCGGCCCCGCCAGTTGATACTGCCGGCGCAACACACAACAGTCTTGCCGACGGCACTGCGTCGGACCACGACGACGGCCTGCTGCGCGCCCTCGGATTTGACCCAGTCAGCCTGGACGCGCTGCTGGCGCGAACCGGCTTCGACGCGCCGCAGCTGCTGGCGCGACTGATGGCGCTGGAGTTGGAAGGACGGGTCGCGCGTCTGCCCGGCGGGCTGTTCCAGCGCCAGGAAAGAGCCTGATTCGCGTGTGGTCGTCGGACATTCGTCCGTCCACAGGCCAGCGGCACGCGCAAAACTTCTGCGCTATATTGGCGTCATGTTCGAAGTGCTGGTGTTCGTCTACGAAAACTACTGGGGTGGCGATGCCTGTCCCCAATCGGAGCACCTGGGACGCAAGTTGAGCGCGGTCGGTTTCGAGGCCGACGAGATCAGCGACGCCTTGGCTTGGCTCAGCGACCTGAGCCTGGCGACCCGCAACACCCAGGTTCCAGAAGCAACGCCGATGCCCGAGAACGCTTGCGCAATCACGGCGCCGGCAATCGTGGAGGAGTCGTGCAGGAGCATGCGTGTGTATTCGGTCGCGGAGCAGGACCGGCTCGGGTCCGAGTGCCTGGGCTTCATCAGTTTTCTGGAATCGTCGGGCGTGCTGCCGGCGCACATGCGCGAGATCGTGGTGGACCGGGCCATGGCCTCCAATGCGGACCAGTTGAGCCTGGAAGACCTCAAGATAATCGTCTTGATGGTCTACTGGAGTTTTGGCCAGGAGCCCGACGCGCTGGTTCTGGACGAATTGTGCGATGACGCAAGCGACCGGGTAGCGCACTAGATCGACCCCGGCCTTGGCGCCGCCCGCAACGGACGTTGCTCGGACGGCGCGAACTAGCCCAGCAGCCGTTCCGGATTGGCCTCCAGTTTGGCCAGCGCGTCCCTGGTGGCACGCACCGTCAAAGCCTCCTCCTCCTGTGGCAACAACAACCCGGCCTGCAGGTAGGCCGCCAGCCGCCCGGACTGGATCAGGTAGGTGTGGCCATCGGCCGATGCAAACAGGTGCAACTGCTTGCGGTCGCTGCGCCACACGAACTGCACCTTGGTCACCCGCCCGTTGTGGTCCAGGATGAACCACGAGCCCAATTCCAGTTCCTGTGCCCAGGCCAGCATCGCGTTGGTCGGCTTGGAACCCCCGTTGGCGACCACGTCGATCGTGGCCGGGTCGATACCCAGCATCAACTCGATGCTTTCGGCATCCAGCGGCAAGTCGCCCATGCCATCTTCACTGACGAAGTCCTCCAGATTGGCGAGCCGCTTCGCCATGGCCTCGATCTGCGCGGCAGGAATGGCTTGCGTCTTGGACAGGAACGCGTCCGCCAGGGTGTCACTGACGGTCTTGATGTGGATGTCCTGCTGGCTCGGTGCCATGCCCAGCAGCGACATGCCGGCACGCAGGCGCTGCAGCAACTTGGGCAGGTCCTGAATCACCCGGGCACGGTCGCTGCGGTTGGGCTTGGCACTGGCCGCCCAGACCAGGTCGGTCGATGTCTTCTTGAGTTCCAGAGTTTCCGCATGTTGTGGTCCCTTGCGAACGGCCGCCACCGCGAGCACCTCGGCCCAGACCTTGAACAGGTAGGTGCGGATTTCTTCACGTACCGGGATGTCCTTGAGCATGTTGCGCATCTCGATCGTGTACTGGATCGTGAGCGTTTCCTTTTGCTCGACCTGCTGCGCCACGCTCGCCACCTTCTGCGTGGAACCGGTCCCGGTAAGGAACTTCTGCAGGAACTTCTGGAATTCGGCGTAAACCAGTTCGTAGACGCGTTTGCCGGTCTCGGGGTACTGCTCGATCACCTGCACCACCCGCTTGATCTCCTTCTCGAGTGCGCCGCCCTGAATGCCGCTGGCGTCGAAACCCATCACGCACGATCCCATGCGGTCAATCAACTGCCTGGCCGGATGGCTCGCCGTCCCGAAGAAGTCGGGCTCGGCCAGCGCCACGCGCAGGACCGGCATCTGGAGCCGCGCGAACCAGACGCGTATGCCGGGAGGAATGCGGTCCTCCTGCAAGATCGCCTGGAACATCAGGGCGACGATTTCGATCGTGGCCTTTTCGCCTTTGGTCTCCGCCTTTTTCTTGAGCTCGGTGGTTTGCTCACGCAATCGGCCCGCAACCCGGGCTATGCCCGCCGGACTGTAGTCGTCGACCATGGTTCCGGCGCCGCTGTAAGACGCCGCATGGTCCATGCGCACCGCGATTGCCGCCGCCAATGCCGGCGAGGCCGGCTCGTACGACGTCGCTTCGAACTCCGGTCCGACGCGCCCGACCAGCAGGCGTTTGAGCTGACCCAGCACACCCTGTGCGCGACTGCGCGCGCGCGCCAGCGGCGTGGCCGACGTCATCAACCGGGTCTCGTCCTGTGCATTGACATGCGCGCGGGCGTCGCCATGCATCGCCTGGTCCGCACCACGACCCCTTCCGGACGCTGGCGCGCCACCGTGCGCCAAGGGAGGACCGCCCGATCCGGTCTCGACGGACGGGTCGGCACTCCAGCGGCCGCGCTGGCCGGCCTCGCCGCCGCCTGGAGCCGAAGCGGGGCCATGGTGGCGTCCATCGTCACGCACACCGCCGCCCGCCTGGTTGGCAGCGTGGCGCGGAGCGCCACCGGGCATGTAGCCGCTCTGATGCGCCCCGCCACCGTCATGGCCGTGCCCCACCCCGTCGAATATCCCTGCGCCCTCACCGGGACCGCCGCGCTGCGAGGCTGCGCCACCGTCATGTCCATGCCGGCGATGTCCGCCACCAAAGCCTGCGTCCCCGCCTTGCGCGCCCAGGCCTTGGTGACCACTGTGCGGCGCGAATTCCGAGGACGGTCGCGCACCGGGTGCAGCCGACCTGGATGGGCCAGGCTGCGCCGCCGAGCGCCTTACCCGGTCCTTCAATTCGATCGTCGGCATGATGCCCTGCTCGATCAGGAATTGGTTGACCTTGTGGTAAGCCTGCTTGAGGCGCTCTGACACCAGTGCTTGCACGGCATCGTTGACCAGCGGCCAGCTTCCGCTGGGCATTCCGACGGCCGCCCACTGTTCGACCATCTGCAACACCAGCACCTCCGGACGCAGAATGTCGTGCCGGTCCAGGTCATCGGAGTCCTCGAGAAATCGGATGCGCAGGCGCAGATCATCCAGTTCGGCGCTGACCTTGTCCATCACGCGCAGCACCAGCCGCGACGCCAGGATCTTGTTCTCGACCACCTCGGTGCCAACCAGTTGCAGCCCGTCGATGTCCTGCAGGTCGGTCTTTGCGAACTTCGTCGCCGGCGGCTCCAGTGCGGTGTTCCAGTGCTCGACTGTGGCGTCGCGCCAGGCGAGCTTGGAGCGCTGGAAGAAGGTCCAGGCGTCACGCCGTGCCTGCATCTCGCGCGATGACGCGGCCTCGTTCACCAGTACCGTCAGGCGTTCCTGCGCGGCCGACATGACTTCCGTCATCGCACGCGCCGCGTCGCCGACAAAACGCGCGCGGGCTTCCTTGGCCAGTTGGGCCCGCTGCGCAAATGTCGGTCTCGATACCATGGTTAGCGGATGCTCAAACGGTTGCCCCGGCGTTCGGATCGTTGGGGTCGATCCCCTTTTGCGGATTGCCCTTGACCAGGTCTTCGCGTTTGATGCCCAGCCACATGGCAATGGCGGCACCAACGAACACGGACGAGTAGATGCCGAAGCAGATGCCGATGGTGAGCGCCAACGCGAAATAGTAGAGCGTGGGACCGCCAAAAAGCAGCATTGACAAGACCATGATTTGGGTGGAGCCGTGGGTGATGATAGTACGACTGATCGTGGACGTTATCGCGTTGTCGATGATCTGCACCGTATTCATCTTTCGATAACGCCTGAAATTCTCGCGAATCCGGTCAAAGATGACGACCGACTCGTTGACCGAGTACCCCAGCACTGCCAGTACCGCCGCCAGCACGGCCAGCGAGAACTCCCACTGGAAAAACGCGAAGAACCCCAGGATGATGACCACGTCGTGCAGGTTGGCGACGATCGCCGCCACGGCAAATTTCCACTCGAAGCGAACCGCGAGGTAGAGCATGATCCCGACCACGACCATCGCCAGAGCCTTGAGACCATCCACCGCGAGTTCTTCACCCACCTGGGGACCGACGAACTCCTGGCGACGCAAGGTCGCCTGGTTGTCGGCCTTCTTCAAGGCGGCAAACGCGATTTCACTTTGCTGCGCCGAGCTCACTCCCTTTTGCGCCGGCAACCGGACCATCACGTCGCGCGCGGTGCCGAAGTTCTGCACCTGGATGTCGGTGTATCCCAGGCCGGCTATCACGGAACGCACTTTGGCCACGTCTGCCGGCTGCGCATAACCGACCTCCATGACCGTGCCCCCGGTAAATTCGACCGACAGGTGCAAGCCACGGCTGAACAGGAAAAATATCGCCAGCAGGAAGGTCAGCAACGACACCACGTTGAGCACCAACGCATGGCGCATGAACGGGATATCCCGCCGGATCTTGAAGAACTCCATGACTATTTCCCTTGTCCGGCGTTGACGACCGCCGTGTCACCCTCGGGCCGCCAAACGGTTCCGATCGACACACCTTTGAGTTTCTTGACGCGCCCGTACCAGAAATTGACCAGTCCGCGCGAGAAGAAAACCGCGGAAAACATGCTGGTCAGGATGCCGATGCAATGCACCACGGCAAATCCGCGCACCGGTCCGGAGCCGAAATCAGCAGCGCCAAGCCGGCAATCAATGTCGTCACATTGGAGTCCAGGATCGTACCCCACGCCCGCTCGTAACCGGTGTTGATGGCCGCCTGCGCAGAGGCGCCATTTCTCAGTTCCTCGCGCACACGTTCGTTGATCAGCACATTGGAGTCGATCGCCATGCCGAGCGCCAGCGCCATGGCGGCCATGCCAGGCAGCGTCAGTGTGGCCTGCAGCATCGACAGCACCGCGACCAGCAGCAGCAGGTTGACGCCGAGCGCGATGCTGGAGAAAAGTCCGAACATCATGTAATAGACGCACATGAAAGCCACGATCACCAGGAATCCCCAGGTCACGCTGCTAAAACCCTTGGCGATGTTCTCGGCGCCCAGGCTCGGGCCGATGGTGCGCTCTTCAATGATCTCCATCGGCGCCGCCAGTGACCCGGCGCGCAACAGCAGCGCCGTGTCGTTGGCCTCGACGGTCGTCATGCGGCCGGAAATCTGCACCCGGCCGCCTCCGATTTCGGTCCGGATCACCGGGGCCGTGACCACTTCGCCCTTGCCCTTCTCGAACAGCAGGATGGCCATGCGCTTGCCCACGTTCTCGCGCGTCACATCCCTGAATATGCGCGAGCCCTTGGCGTCAAGCGACAGATGGACGGCCGCCTCCTGTGTCTGGCTGTCAAAACCCGGTTGCGCGTCGGTCAGGTTCTCGCCCGTCAGGATCACCTGCTTCTTCACGATAACGGCCTGGCCGCTGCGCTCCAGATAACGCTCGGCACCAAACGGTACCGGACCGGTTCCCGCTTCCGCCGCACGGGCTTCGGCGCTTTCATCGACCAGGCGCACTTCCAGCGTCGCGGTGCGGCCAAGGATGTCCTTTGCCTTCGCGGTATCCTGAACGCCGGGCAACTGGACCACGATGCGGTCCAGGCCCTGTTGCTGGATCACCGGTTCGGCCACGCCGAGTTCGTTGATGCGGTTGTGCAGGGTGACCATGTTCTGCTTGAGCGCCTGCTCCTGGATGGTGCGCGCCGCCGGTGGCTTGATGCTGGCGGTCAACTTGGTGTCGGCGCCGTCCGGTGCATCGACTGTCTGCAACTCGGCAAACTGGTCGGCAAACACCAGCCTGGCCGCCTCCAGGGCCTGGGCTTCGCGAAACCGCACCTCGATCGTCTGCCCGACGCGGCTGATGCCGCCGTGGCGGATGTTCTTCTCGCGCAGCACTTGCGCAGATCGCCTGACAGCGATTCGGCCTTCTTGGTCAAAGCCGCCTGCATGTCGACCTGCAGCATGAAGTGCACCCCGCCGCGCAGGTCCAGGCCCAGGTACATGGGCGCCGCCCCCAGCGAGCGCAGCCAGGCGGGCGAGCGCGACAACAGGTTCAGCGCCACGATGTACGACGGGTCACCGGCGTCCGGCACCAGCGCCTTTTGCACCGCGTCCTTGGCCTTGAGCTGCGTGTCGGTGTTGTCGAATCGGGCCTTGATCGAGTTGCCGTCGAAGGTGATGGCCTCGACCGTGATTCCAGCCGCCTTGAGCGCCTCCTGCACCCGGACCTGTGTTGCGCTGTCGACCTTGACGGTGGACTTGGCAGACGACACCTGCACCGCAGGCGCTTCGCCAAAAAAATTGGGCAGGGTATAGAAGATTCCCACCAGCAGCGCAACCACGATGATTGCGTACTTCCAGACCGGGTAACGGTTCATGTTCTGACTTCTATCGGGCTGGCGGGTTGTCCGCGCGTCGCTGGCCGGGACTCACGGCGCGCACGAATTCGCGCCGCCAAAGCCATGCGGCAGGGGGCGCAACACCGACCACCGCAAACCATCACTTGATCGAACCCTTGGGAAGGACCTGCACCACCGCGCTGCGCTGCACCTGGACCTCGACGCCGCTGGCGATTTCGAGCCCCAGGTAACTGTCGCCCATCTTGGCAACCTTGCCCAGAACGCCGCCGGCGGTGACCACCTCGTCGCCCTTCGCAGCGCATCGATCATGGTCCGATGTTCTTTTTGTTTCTTCATCTGCGGACGGATCATGACAAAATAAAGCACCACAAACATCAGCACCAGGGGCAACATGCTCATCAGTGAGGATTGCATGTCGCCGCCTGCGGCGGCGGGAGCAGTTTGGGCAAAGGCAGAAGAAATGAACACAGCTAACTCCACGACGAACGATTGGATGGGCCCGCGCACAGCCCTGATCCTGGGCGTCGGGCGGATAACCTTGCATTGTATGCGGCGGCGTCAGCGGCCGGACCAGGTGCTGCCGTTGACCGCACGCGGCCAGGTCGCCGGGAGACCCGTGGCAAGAGCGCCGCGCCGGGCCGCCCCCAAGCAAGCTCTCACCGCAGCTCGCACGACGCAGGTACTCCAGTGACCACCCAGGAGCACGACCATTCCCATCTGGAGTCGATGGAGTTGCGCGTGCGGGCGCTCGAAACACTTCTGGTCCAAAAAGGTTATGTCGACCCGGCGGCGCTGGACCAGATCATCGAGACCTACGAAACCACCATCGGCCCGCACAACGGCGCCGCCGTGGTGGCGCGGGCCTGGGTGGACCCGGTGTTTCGGGACTGGCTGCTCCAGGACGCCACCGCCGCCATCGCGTCGTTGGGTTTTGGCGGCCACCAGGGTGAACACATGGTGGCCGTGGCCAATACGCCGCAGGTCCACAACATGGTGGTGTGCACTTTGTGCAGTTGTTACCCGTGGCCGATATTGGGACTGCCCCCGGTCTGGTACAAGAGCGCGCCGTACCGTGCCAAGGCCGTGCTGGACCCGCGCGGCGTGCTGAACGACTTCGGCGTTCAGTTGCCGGCGACGACTGTATTGCGGGTCTGGGACTCCACCGCCGAGGTTCGTTACGTCGTGTTACCGATGATGCCGGCACAGGCCGCGGGCATGGCCGAGCACGAGCTGGCGAAGCTGGTGACGCGCGATTCCATGATTGGCACGGGTCTGGCACTTTGCCCCGCGCCCGCGGCGCCGCGGCCATGATGTGCCTGCGCGCGAAGGAGCGGCTGTGAACGGCGTCCATGACATGGGCGGCCAGCAGTGTTACGGGCCGGTCGTCGCACCGGCGCACGAGCCGCTGTTCCATGCCGACTGGGAGCGGCGCGCGCTCGCCTTGACCCTGGCCATGGGCGCAAGCGGCCAGTGGAATATCGACCTGAGCCGCAAGGCGCGCGAGTCGCTGCCCCCGGCCCAGTATCTGGGCAGCAGCTACTACGAAATCTGGATCCGCGCGCTCGAGGTCCTGCTGCTGGAGCGCGGTCTGGTCACAGAAGCGGAACTGCGCTGCGGCATGGCGCAGCCACCCGGCCAGCCGCTGCTGCGCGTATTGCGCGCACCGGAGGTGGCGGCGGCCCTGGCCCAGGGCTCCCCCACCGATCGGCCGGCCAAAGGTGCCGCGCGCTTTCGCACCGGCGACCGTGTGCTTGCCAGGAACATGCATCCGGACGGACACACCCGCTTGCCGCGTTATGTTCGCGGCCACGTGGGAACCATCGGGTTGGTCCACGGCACACACCTGTTCGCCGACACCCACGCGGCTCGGCCCGAGCCCCCCTTCGATACCACAGCGCACTGGCTGTACAGCGTGGTATTCGACGCCTGCGAACTATGGGGTCCGCAGGCCGCCCCGGGCACACGCATCAGCATCGACGCATGGGAGCCCTATCTGGAACCGGCCGCATGAGACCCCACGGCCGCCCAAAGGTGCGCAGCACGAAAGTGCACCAATGACCCACCGCCTCACGCTGGAGCAAATCGCTGCGGCATGCGCACGCGGCGGTGGCGAGCGGTTGCCGATGCCGCCCGAAACGGCCATGCAAGGCGGATTCGAGCAGCCCTGGCAGGCGCACGCCTTCGCGCTGACCCTGGTGTTGCACGCGCGCGGCCTGTTCAGCTGGAGCCACTGGGCCGCCACGCTCGGCGCGGAAATCCAGCAGGCGCGGGCCGGCGGCCAGACCGACGACGGCACCGACTACTACACGCACTGGACCAATGCGCTGGAGCGCATGCTCATCGACAAAGGCCTGGCGACTTCGCAACAGATACACACCCTGGAGCAGGCCTGGGAGCAGGCCGCGGCGCGCACGCCGCACGGTCAGCCAATCGAACTGCTAGCGTCCGACACCGACCGTCTTCGGTAGCTGCTCCGCCGGTTGCGGTGCGCGCCAGCGCGCCATGTTGCCCTGCCATTGCTCCCGGGCGAGCTTGAGGGTGCGCTCCTTCACGTGGCCATAACCCTTGATCTGCTCCGGGATGCGGGCGATCTCGACCGCCAGGGCGTGGTTGCCGGCATCGAGCGTGG
>JANMYG010000866.1:0-3884 GCA_031381865.1 Betaproteobacteria bacterium
CCACGCGTGCCCGCCGCGGGCACGGCCCGCCAACCCGGGACGCGGCGCGCTGCGGCGCGGCAGCGCACGCAGCCGCCGGATCAGCGTCTGCGCAGCAGGTTGACGCGCATCGGCCGCACGAAGTGCGCGCCATCGGCCCCCAGGTGCGGCTCGAAACGCGCCCGCACCGCAGCCAGCGTGGCGGCGTCGAGCCGATGCTCCACAAAGGTGACACCAATCAGGCGCTGCTCGAACTCCGCGAAATCACGGAAATGCACCGGCGTCTCGAATTGCTGCTCGGCCACCTGCTCCCAGGCACCCGACGCGACCGCCCGTTGCACCGCCTGCAGTGCCGCGGCGCGCACGCGCTCTTCGTCGTGGAACAGGCGCATGACTTCGTTCAGCGCGCCCGCGAACACCGGCTCGGAGACATACAGCAGACCCTGCGGGCGCAACACGCGGCGCACCTCGGCCAGCGCGTCGTCCATCAGGTCGAGCGGCACATGGTGCAGCGACTTGAGCATCAGCGCCAGGTCGAATAACGCGTCCTGGAACGGAATGGACTGGGCGCCGGCCAGCACGAATTGCAGGCGCTGCTGCGGGTGCTGCAGGTTCTTGGCGTGTTGGCGCTGGTCCACCTCGAGGCCGGTCACCTGACATGCCGGGCAGGCCTGCAGCAATTGGCGCGACAGGGCGGCCGCGCCGCAGCCCAGTTCGATGATGCGCGGGTGTTGCCGCAGGTCGACCAGGGATTGCAGCAGGTCGAGCTCATCGGTAATCAGTGTCGTGGTCATGGGTACGGTCCGTTGGTTGCCGGTGTCTGCGCTTGGTTGCCGGCGTCTGCGCTTGGACTGCGGACATTATGGGTCGCGGGCGGCACGCCAGTTTCATGGCTCGGCGTCCGGGACGCGGTGGGCACGCCCGGCCAGCGCTGCATGACCTAGACCTCCAGCGCCGCCAGCCAGGGCGCGGCGTCGCGAATTTGCAGGCGGCCGTGATCCGCCTCGGTCTTGCACTCGCGCACCAGTTGCACGGCCCGCGCCTGTGGCCACTGTTCGGCGAAGCGCCCCAGCGAACGGTGGGGTTTGTGATCGGACAACTTGCATTCCACCAGGTGCGTCAGCAGGTCGCCCTCGCTCAAGGCAAAGTCCACCTCGGCATCGTCTTTGGTGCGGATGTAATGCAGGTCCACCGCCGCGCCGCGCGTGTCCTGCTGCCACTGCACCAGCTTGAGCAAATGGCAGGCCACCAGGTTTTCAAAGCGCAGCCCGTCATCGCCCTGCACCAGGCCGGTATCGTAAAAATAGACCTTCGGTGCCTGCAGCGTTGCCCGGCCGATGTTGCGATGCCAGGGCCGGACCACGAACACGATGAACAAGGCTTCCAGAATCCCAAGGTACCGGGTCAGCGTCACGGGCGAGACGTTCAAGTCCCGGGCCAATGAAGCCAGCGACAAGGGGGAGCCGACTCGGGAACGCAGCATCTCGGCAAACAAACGCATCACGCCAACTTCGTGCAGGCGGGAAAATTCGAGCACGTCCTCGCGTACCAGACCGGCAAAGTAATCGGTGCGCCAGCGTTGGGCGTCCACCGCGGTGGCGGCCAATGCCGGCTCCGGAAAACCACCACGCACCAGCAGCGTGGACAAGGCCGCCTGCGGCTCGGCAGGGACTTGCTCGGACCACTCACGCACCGACAGCGGGTGGAGCCGCAACCTGAAGTAGCGGCCCGCCAGGGAGTCACCGCTTTGGCGAAAAGTGTCCATGCGGGCGCTGCCCGTCACCAGCACTTGCTGGCCTGGCGCACGGCCGTCGAACACGCCTTTGAGCCAGCTTTTCCAGTCGCGCATCTTGTGAATCTCATCCAGCACCAGGAGTGGCGCACTTTGCCGCCAACCCTGCGCCTGGATCACCGAGCGGTGGGCGGCCACATCGAAGTTCAGGTACTGGCTGCCGGGCATTTCAGCCAGCAACTGCTGGCCAAGGGTGGTTTTCCCGACCTGACGGGGCCCGGTCAACACGACCATCTTTTTCCGGAGGTCATTCCTGATTCGGTTGTCGAGGTAACGGAGCATTCGTCTATTTTATATTTTTATATTAAAAAGACGCGACTATTTGATAGTCAAACGCGAATAATACGTTATCGACCTTTGAACGGGATGGGCCCGTCCAACGGCAAGTCCCGCTTGCCAACGCTTGGACGCGTCCGTCGTGTCGGCCGGCCGGAATTGCGGTCGACGTCGACACTCACCCACTCGCTCCGAGGAACTGGCGCGATCGCTCGATGCCGGCCGCGTCCGGTTGCCCCGGTGGCCGCGCACGCGACACACTTGACTGGGCTTTGCCCTGAAAATCGCAGGCCGTACCCCCCGCCAGGCCGCGCCCTCCGACGCGCCGGCACCACCTACCCTGGAACAGTTATGACCAAAGCCTTCGACCTCGTTGTACATGGCGCCACCGGCTTCACGGGCCGGCTGGTGGTGGAGTACCTGGTGCAGCACTACCCCAACGGCGGCCCGCTGCGCTGGGCCATGGGCGGGCGCAGCGCGGACAAGCTGGCGGCGGTGCGCGACGAAGTCGGCGCGCCCGCCAACACGCCGCTGGTCGTGACCGACAGCGCCGACCCGGCCAGCCTGAATGCGCTGATGGCGCAGACTCGGCTGGTGCTGACCACCGTGGGCCCGTACCAGCTGTACGGCAACGAGTTGGTGGCCGCATGCGCTGCGTCGGGTGTGGACTACGTCGACCTGTGTGGCGAACCGGCCTGGATGCGCCAGATGATCGACGCGCACGAAGCGCTGGCCCGCAGCAGCGGCGCGCGCATCGTGTTTTCCTGCGGCTTCGATTCGATCCCGTTCGACCTCGGCGTGTGGATGCTGCAACAGGAGATGCAGGCGCGCTTAGGCAACCCGGCCAGCCGCGTGCGCGGTCGCGTGCGCAAGATGAAGGGCACCTTCTCCGGCGGCACCGGGGCCAGCCTGAAGGCCACCATGGCTGCCGCGCAGAACGACCCGCGCGTGCTCGAGCTGCTGCGCAACCCGTTTTCACTCACGCCAGGCTTCGAAGGCCCGCGCCAGCCCTCGGGCGCCAAACCGATGCTCGAGGAGGCGCTCGGATCTTGGGCGGCGCCGTTTGTCATGGCGGCCATCAACACGCGCAATGTGCACCGGTCAAACTTCCTGCTGCAGCATGCCTATGGCACCGATTTCGTCTACGACGAGATGCTGCTGACCGGCCCGGGCGAGAAGGGTGAAGCCATGGCCAATGCGGTTGCGGCGGACAAGTCGCTCGGCGCCGAGGGTGGCCCGAAGCCGGGCGAGGGCCCGTCGAAGGCCGAACGCGAGGCCGGTTTCTACGATGTGCTGTTCCTGGGCCACGACGCCGCCGGCCACAGTGTGCGGGTTGGCGTCAAGGGCGACCGCGACCCCGGCTACGGCTCCACTTCCAAGATGATCGCCGAAGCGGCGGTGTGCCTGCTGCAGGACGCCACCAGCACGGCCGGCGGCATCTGGACACCGGCTTCCGCCATGGCAGCGCCCCTGATGACGCGGCTGCAAAAGAACGCCGGGCTGAGTTTCGCGCTGGAGTGAAAGCGCGGGAGGCAAAGCAATGCACCGGGTGCATTGAACCGCCTCCCACGCCCAGAGTTCAAGGTCGGCGCAGCGGCCCGAGCAGGTCCGACAGGCCGTTGTGGTCGATCTCGAGCATCAGGGCCAGCAGGCGCCCGAGTTCGCCCTTCGGAAAACCCTCGCGCGCAAACCAGGCCAGGTAGTTGCCCGGCAGATCGGCGATCACGCGCCCCTTGTATTTGCCATACGGCATGGTGCGCGTCACCAGCAGTTGCAGGTCTTCGGGCTGCACAGTTAGCCGCCCGCGCGCTTGACGGCAAAACCGCGCGCCTTGAGC
>JANMYG010000008.1:0-3780 GCA_031381865.1 Betaproteobacteria bacterium
GATCAGCGCCGGCAGCTCGACCTGCAGCACCTCGGGGGTCGGGTCGCTCACGATCAGGTGGAACGCGTAGTCGATGTGTGCGCGGCCGTCGGCGCGGCGGTGGTAGTCGAGCACGGCGGCTTTCAGCGATTGGCCCTTGGCCTGCGCCGCAAACGGGATCACGGTGGTGGTGCCGCCGCACGCGGCCGACCGCGTGCCGGAGTCGAAGTCGTCCGCCATGCGGGCCGGCGGCGGCATCGGCTGGTCGAGGTGGCAATGCGCGTCCACGCCGCCCGGCGTGACCACGCGGCCCAGCGCATCGATTTCGCGCGCGCCGGCATCGAGCTGCAGCCCCAGCGCCACGATGCGCCCGCCGCGGATGCCGATATCGCAGTCCATCTCGTCGGCAGCGGTCACCACGTGCGCGTTGCGCACCACCAGGTCGTAGGTTTTGCCCATGGCATGGCTCCTATAGAGGTCTTCGATATTCAAGACACCGTTCTCCCTTCGACAGGCTCAGGGAGAACGGACATTGACACGAACGGACATTGACACGAACGGGCATCGACGCGAACGGACATTGACACGAACGGACATTGACGCGAACGGACATTGACGCGAACGGGCATTGACGCGAACGGGCATTGACACGAACGGGCATCGACATGTCATCAATTTGGGAAAGATCAATAGTTGCGGGCCGCCGCGCCGGCGGGTCGGGGGATCACGGTCTGGCTGAATCTTGCGATATCGCCGGCCGTCGCGAGCCAGCAGTCGGCGCGCCGGCGCGCGATGTGTTCGAGCGCCCGGCGCAAATGGCGCAGCCGGAACGGTTGCCCCACGATCATCGAATGCAGTGCAATACCCATCGCCAGCGGCTGCTCCTGCGATTGCGCGAGCAACTCCTCGAACTGGTCGATCACCATGTCGGCGAACTCGGCCGCGCCGACCTGGCGCCCGATGATCGCGGCGCTGTCGTTGATCTCCTGCGGGTAGGGCAGGCTCAGCAGGTGCCCAGTGCGCGTGGCCAGCCACACTGGCTGGTCGTCCATGCACCAGTCCATCAGGTAGGTGTAACCCGCCTCGTGCAGCAGGTCGGGCGTCAACGCCGTCTCGGCGATCCAGGGGCTCAGCCAGCCCGTCGGCGGGCGCCCTTCGTGGCGCGCGATGGTGCCGGTGACGAGTTCGATCAGCGCGCGTTCTTCGGCTTCGTTCAGCTCACCCTGGTGCTCGGAGTTGGTGCGTCCGTGGGCGGCGATCTCGGCGCCGGCCGAGCGAAACGCGTCAATCAACTGCGGGCAGGCGCCATACAGCTCCGAATTCAGCAGCAGCGAGACTGGCAGCTCCAGCGACTGGAACAGCGCCAACAGACGCCAGGCGCCGACCCGGTTGCCGTAGTCGCGCCAGGAGTTGTTCAGCACATCGGGCGGCGGCATGTGGGGCACCAGGTCTTCGGCGATGCCTTCGCCAAACGCGTAGTGCTCCAGGTTCAGCGCCACGAACACGGCCAGCCGCCTGCCGCCGGGCCAGCTGAAATCCGTCCGCATCGTGATCGGCTGGTAGGCATAACGGCCGTGCTGGCGCAATGGAAAGTCGAGCGGCTTCATCGGTGGGCTCCGTGGATGGTTGTCAGGACGGGTCGTGAAAACGCGCCCGCAGTGCAGCGCTAATGCCGACCAGCTCGCGCGCGGGCAGGGCGGCGAAGCTGCCCGTGGTCGGCTTGGGGCAACCCAGGCGCACCAGCATCTCCGCCTGCGCCACGGCGCACGACAGGCCTTCGAGCAGCGGCACCGGGATGCGTGGTTGCAGCCGCGGCGGCACGCCGGCCATCACGGCGCCGGCCAGCACCACCACCTCGCACGCATCGCGTGTGACCAGGTCGAGCGCGGCGTCGACCACCAGCTGGTCGACCGCGCCCTGGTCACCGTCGCCGTAGGGCGCATCGCTCTCGATCGCGCGCCAGCCTGCGATACGCGCGCCCAGGCCATACAGCGTCGCAAGTTCCTGGTACAGCGGCAACACGCGCCGCCCGAACACCACCACGCCGGTGCGATTGCCCAGCATGCAGGCCGTCAGCAACGCAGCCTCGGTAATGCCGACTACCGGTATCGCCAGCATTTCGCGCGCGGCGCGCAGTGCGGTGTCGTACGAGACCGCCAGCACCACCGCGTCGCAGCCGTCGGCATGGTGCGCCAGCGCGTCGAGCGCGGCGTGTTCGGCGATCGCCAGCTCGGTGCGGGTGGTGATCACCCTGGCGCCGAAACTGCAGGTGAGCGGGACGATCTCGGTGCCGGCGCGCGCCGCCAGCCGGGCGTGGGTGGCCACGCGCGTGGTGACGAACTCGGAGGTGTTGGCGTTGAGAAGCAGCAGGCGCATGGTCGGTTCCGGTTGGGCTCAGGAGAAGATTTCTTCCAGGGTCCCCGGCGTTTTTTCCGGCGACTGCAGCTGTACCGAGCGCTCGACATGGCCCAGGTGGTGCAGCATCAGCTCGGCCGCCCGCTCTTCGTCGCGCGTTTCGACGGCGTCCACGATGGCCGGATGGTCGCCCGGGCAGACCTGGTGGTTGGCGGTGCCGAACAGGATGATGATGAGCGCAGACAAGGTCTCGAGTTCGCGCAGCGTGCGCGCCAGGAAGCTGTTGCCCGCCATGTCGGCGAGCAGGAAGTGGAACTCGCCCGACAGCGCCACGATCTGGCGCGCGTCGCCGCTTTGCTGCGCGGCGCGCTCCTTGTCCAGGTGGGCGCGCAGGGTGGCGATCTGCGCCGCCGTCGCGCTGCCGGCGACCTGGCGCACCAGCGCCGGTTCGATCAACCTGCGCGCCGCGAAGACCTCCTGCGCCTGCACCACCGTCGGGCTGCTGACGAAAGCGCCGCGGTTCGGTATGTTGGTCGCGATGCAGTCGTGCACCAGGCGCCCGATGGCCTCGCGTATCTTGGTGCGGCTGACCTTGAAGATCAAGGCCAGGCGCGCCTCCACCAACTGGGTGCCAGGCGCGATCTGGTGTTCCATGATCGCGCGCAGCAGCCGCTCGAAGATTTCATCCGAACTCAGCTTGTGCACGCGCCGCGCGGGCCTGGCCGGCCTGGCGCGCGGCGCGACGGACGACGAACTGGTGTTTTCCATGCTGGTGATCTCCCTGTTGCCGGCCCTCAGGCGCTCCCCGCAACTGCTGCCCGCACGCTGCCGTGCGCCGGCGTGAGCAGATCGGAGCCACGCCCCGTTGGCACCGTTTTTGCGGTAACCCCCGTGGGGCGGTGGCCGGCCCGGTGTATGCACGAAAATTGGCCGCTGCCTTGCGGAAAACACCCAAACGCCACCACCACCCATCTGCCAATGCACCCGAATAGTGCGCATAAGTTGTTGATTTATAACACGATAAAAAGTTTGACACATTGCATACCATTTGTGTATATTACAGCATACCAAACGGCATTCAAAATCCTTTTTTCAACCCCAGGAGAACCATGATGTATTCCACGCTCAGAAAAACCGCGCTCGCGCTGGTGGTGCTGGCCTTCGGTGCGGCGGGCGCCAGCGCGCAGGAGCGGCTGCGTATCGCGGGCAATTTCGCCCCCGAGCATTCGTCGTCGATCGCCATGCAGCAGTTCAAGAAGGATGTCGAGGCGGCCTCCAAGGGTTCGCTGGTGATCGAGGTGTTCGACAACATGCAGCTCGGCGGCGCGCAGGAGAACGTCACCCAGACCCGCGCCGGAACGATCCACATGACCTGGGTCGGCATGGCCTTCCTGTCACGCACCGTGCCCGAACTCGAGGCGGTGAGCCTGCCGTTCATGTTCCCGA
>JANMYG010000022.1:0-3487 GCA_031381865.1 Betaproteobacteria bacterium
CGCAAGGCATGGCGCACTACGCGCAGATCAAGGCCTACTGGCGCAATATCGCGCACTGGATCTGCCGGCCGAGGGTCATCAAGCAACTGGCATGGGATCTGTTCAAGGACATTGCCCTCGATCCGCGGATGAAGCAGACGATGCCGATGGGCAAGGCCGACACGACACCCACGAGATACCTGGCGCGTTACGGCGCGTCGGCATGGTCGCTGATGACGCTGAAGGCCTCGCCGTGCAAGGTGTTTTCGTACGTGTTCGACGTCGCCATCCCCGATCCCTTGTCCTACCTGCTGTCGTACACGGCGTACATACGGCTGACACTGCCCGACCCGCCTCCGGACGAGGCGGTGATCCGGGAATCGCTCGACGTCGACAAGCTCGAACTTGTCTATTTCGCGCTCGGAGCCGCGATGCTCGAACTGCGCCAGCCGAAGAATCGACAAATGCTGCTGACAGGCAAGGTCGACGCGGACCGGGGCATCGCGCTGGTGCAACGCGGTGCGTTGCTCGGAGTGCGCCGGGGCATGAAGGAGCAGGCGGCGCGCATGGAGCGTACGCTGGGCGCCTTGAAGCAGGCCATAAAACTCAGCGGCCAAAAGGGCGGCACCGTTGGCCCGTAGCGGTTGCGCGGGGGTTCCATTGCGGCCGTGGCGCCCGGGCACCCGTGCCCGGCGCAGTCAAGCCTTGAATCGGATCAGCCAATTCAGCAGCCTGGACGCCCGGTTGGCATACGGCGGCTGGAACAACATCTGGATGGCGGACAAGGGCCCCTGGTAGAACACCGGGCGCAGCTTTGAGAAGGTGTTGAATCCTTCGCGCGCGTGGTAATGCCCCATGCCGCTTTGGCCCACACCACCGAAAGGAAGGTCGTGCTGCCCGACATGCAGCAGCGCTTCGTTGACCGAGACCCCGCCCGACATGACGCGGGAAATGTAGAAATCCTGCAGGCTCTTGTCGTTCGTGAATGGATAGATCGCCAGCGGACGGTCGTGGCTGTTGATGAAACGCGCCACTTCCATCTTGTCGTCATAGGTGTGCACCGGCAGGATCGGTCCGAAGATCTCGCGTTGCGACAACAGCATGTCGGGCGTGGGGTCGAGCACCAGCCAGGGCGCCATCTTGCGCCGGGCGGCATCGGGTGTCTGGCCCTCGGCCAGGTTGATCAGCGTGGCGCCCTTGGACCGCGCATCTTCCAGCGCATCCTGCAACCGGTCGTAGGAGCGCTGGTCGATGATCGAGGTGTAGTCGCCGCTGTTGATGTCCGGGTAACGTTGCGCGACCAGGCGTTTGCAGTGCTCGGCAAATTCTGCGGCAGCACCCTGCGGAACAAACACGTAGTCGACGTTGGTGCAGATCTGCCCCGCATTGAGCATCTTCACCCACATGATGCGCTCGGCCGCCTTCCGGATCGGGAAATCCGGGCCCACGATGGCCGGCGCCTTGCCGCCGAGTTCCAGTGTCACCGGGGTCAGGTTGCGCGCGGCATTGGCCATCACCGAGCGCCCGGTGGCGCCGGACCCGGTGAACAGCAGGTGGTCGAACGGAATCGACGAAAACGCGGGGCCTCGGCCATCACCGTCATCGAAGAATTTCAGCTTGTCTTCCGACAGGTACCTGGGGCTGATCTGCGCGAGCAGCTGCGCCAGATGGCGCGAGTTCGCCGACATCTTGACCATCGCCCGATTGCCCGCCGCGAAGATCGAGGCCAGGGGGCCGAAGCTCAGGTTCAGCGGGAAGTTCCAGGGAACGATGACGCCCACCACACCCAGCGGTTGCGGTATCACGCGGTTGGATGCACCGGGATACATCAACATGTCGATGTGCCGGCGCTGCGGCTTCATCCATTTCTTCACATTGCCGGCTGCATCCTTGAGGGTGTCGATGACCACCAGGAATTCGGCGAACAGGGTCTCGAACTCCGACCGGTTGCCGTAGTCGGCGTTGATCGCCGCGACCAGCGCCTCGCGGTTGTCCTTGAGCAGGCGCACCAGGCTGTGCAGGTCGGCGACGCGTTCCTCGCGCGTGGGTTGGGGCTGTTCGAGATAAGCCGCCCGCTGGCGATCAAAACAGTGCTGGAACTCCGCGGGAATGTCGATGCGGTCGAGGTTGAGTGTCGCTGCGTTCATGGTGGTGGGGGCAATGGTGGTGAAGAGTAAGGGAGTCGTTGCGGGAAGACGCTACGCGGTTGGATGTTGGGCAGGTCGGGCGCGACCAGCACCGTCGCAGCCAACTGCCTCTGTGCGAAGTCGGCATTGTCGTCGTTCAGTCAAGTCGCCTTTTGGCATTGTTCGACAACCGGTGCATGCGCCCTGGGTCATTCGACTCTCACGCAAAGCCGCAAACAAGGTCTGCGCCGGATCAGATGGCCCTGCGCCAGCCGCGCGGGCTTGAATCCGCCAACGTACCGAAGGCGCAGCCGAAAGCCGCCAGATCGCTGCAGCCCAGGCGAAGTTCGGCGGTGGCGTGCAGCACGCCGCGCGGCTGCACGCGCGTGCCGGCGGCTGTTGGGCCTGCCACCGCCCCTACCGGCGCACGAAGCGCACCACCATGTCGACGATGCTGTCGCGCCGCGCCTGCACCGCGTCCGGGTGGTCGAGGTCGCGCTTGAAGATCCGCGCAAAGGTGTGGCGGTTCGAGACATTGAAGAAACTCAGCGCCGAGATCGACTGGTGCAGGTCGATCGGGTCGAGTCCCGGGCGGAACACACCCTGTTCCACGCCGCGCTGGTAGACCCGCTCGACCTCCTGGATCGCCGGCACGTTGAGCCCCTGGATTGACTTGCTTTGCGCCAGGAACTCGCCGCGGTGGATGTTCTCGTTCATCACGAGGCGCACGAAATCGGGGTTGCGCCACTGGTAATCGACCGTGAAAGCGACCAGTTTGCGCAGCGCATCCTCAGGTGCCAGGTCTTCCAGATGCAACTCGGCCTCGATCGCGCGAATGCGCCGGTAGGCCTCCTCCAGCACGGCCACATAGAGGCCTTTCTTGCTGCCGTAGTAGTAGTAGATCATGCGTTTGCTGGTGCGCGTAGTGGCCGCGATCTCGTCGATGCGCGCACCGCTCAGGCCCTTGTCGGCAAACTCGGCCGTGGCTGCCTGCATGATTTCCGCCATGGTGCGGGCGGGGTCGTTGGTGCGCCCGCCCGAGGGCTGGATCTTCTTCGCTGGTGATGAGCGGCTCCGTGAATGTACTGTTTCGATCATTTGGTCAGTATAGGACGAGTCCGGGGGCAAGGGGACGATTCACGGCCCGACGCGGACGCTCAGAGGTGCTTATAAAAAAATGTTGTCGCGCAGAACGCGCCGTTGGGCATCAGGGCGTACTTCGGCACCACCCCTACACGCTGCCAGCCAGCACGTTCATACAGCCGCTCGGCATCGCTGCCGGTCACCGTGTCGAGCACCAGTACCGTCTTGCCGTGCTCGCGCGCCGCATCGTCGAGCGCCGCCATCAGCCGCCGCGCGATGCCACGGCGGCGGGCGCCGCG
>JANMYG010000036.1:0-13489 GCA_031381865.1 Betaproteobacteria bacterium
GGGTCGGCGCGCGCAGCGCGCTTCGTCATCATTCTCATCGCGGTTGTCCGAGCGTAGAGAGCGCAGCGAACGCAGCGAGTTCCGCGATGCGACCCCTGGGCGAGCACCGCAGGGCAGTCGACGCGTTCAGCGGAGACCGCCTCAGTGTGAGCCCACGCCGGGCAGCGGCTGGCGCGACGCGGGGAAGGCGAGATCCCCGCGCCACCAGCGGCAGCACGCGCCAACGTGGATCCCGGCCTGCGCCGGGATGACAACAGTTGGCGGGATGGCAACCGTTGGCGGGATGGCAACCTCTGATGGGACGGCGAACTGCGCCGCCATGGCGAACGACCGCAACGGACCGCAACCAGTCTTGGAAACAGCAGAAGTTGCGCAGCTCGTGCGCGAGATGGTTCAATCAGTGCCGTAGCCCAGCCCAACCCAGCCCAACCCGGGCCAGCCCAACTCAACCCGGCCCAGGCCAATCCACCAGCACCATGACTCCAGCCACACCGACGCCCGGCTTCGATCTGCTCTTGTTCGACCTCGACGGAACGCTGGTCGAGACGGCGCCCGAGATTTGTGACGCGGTGAACGACACGCTGCTGGCGTTGAAGCTGCCGCCAGTCACGCTGGAGCGGGTGTGCCGCTGGATCGGCCAGGGCACGCGCGAATTGCTGGTGCAGGCCTTGGCCAGTGCGACCGATACTGCGGTGGATGCCGTACGTGCAGCGCCTTCGCTGGCTGCGACCGTGGCGCAGTTCGACCATTTTTACCGCGCCCGGGTCGGCACCCGCAGCCACCTGTATCCGCAGGTGCGCGAGGTGCTGCAGGGGCTGCGTGGACAGGGGATTCTGCTCGCGGTGGTCACCAACAAGGAACAGCGTTATACCCAGGCCGTGCTGGATGCGCACCGCTTGACGCCACTGTTTGACCGCGTCGTCAGCGGCGACAGCCTGCCCACCAGGAAGCCGCATCCGGCCGGGGTCCTGGCCTGTCTGGAGCAGTTCCGCGTGTCCCCGCAGCGAGCCCTGTTCGTGGGCGATTCTTCGATCGACGTGGCCACCGCGCGCAATGCGGGTGTCGCGGTGTGGGCCTTGCCTTATGGCTACAACATGGGCGAGCCGATAGCGGCCTGCGGGCCCGATCGTGTGCTGCAGGATTTTTCCGCGCTCCGTGCCGTTCGGGCGGGCGCGGGTTGAGGCCTGATGTTGGCAGGCACAGAGAACCGAACCCAAGGAGGAGCAACCATGGAATTGCTGGATTTTGCCCGCGGCCCGGCGCTGACGGTGGCCATCGTCGTGTTCGTGTCGGGTACGCTGTGGCGCCTGGGTGGCGTGCTGCTGCGCCCGCGCATGCCGGACCTCTCGCCGCCGCGCCGGGGCGCGCCGTCGCGTCTGGCCGGTGCATCACACGCGATCGTGCGCGGCATGTGGCCACGCAAGGAATTCGGCCCCGCGGCTCGCGTCAGGAGCGTCAACGGTTACGTGTTTCACATCGGGCTTGCGCTGGTGTTTCTCGGCTACGCGCCGCACATCGCCTTCATCGGCCGTGTCACCGGCCTGTCGTGGCCGGCATTGCCGGACATGGTGATGTACCCCGCCGCAGGCGCCACCATCATTGCGTTGCTGCTGGCACTGGTGTCGCGCCTGACCAATCCGGTACTCGTGAAAATTTCGAACGCCGACGACATGATCACCTGGACCGTCACCTTTCTCCCGCTGCTCACCGGAATGGCGCTGCTGGCCGAACCATCGGCGGCCGTGCTGGCGCGCGGCCATGTGGTTTACGCTGGGCCGCTGGCGGTGCACCTGCTGTCGCTGGAGCTGCTGCTGCTGTGGTTCCCGTTCGGCAAGCTGATGCACGCCTTGCTGTTCGCCTTCTCGCGCGGGGCGACCGGCATGCGCTTCAGTCACCGGGGGGTCAAGGTATGAAACATCCACGGCCGGCGCGTGTAGGCCCGGGTCTTGCGCGGCCGGCGACCGGTACAGGCAGGGAGTTCCGATGAACAACGCGACCAACACCTTCGACCAGCAGGGTGAACAGAGTGACGCGGCCCGCGTCGACGCGGCGATGGGCAGCTTCGCGTCAGAGTTCGGCGTGACCGCCGCGCTGCACATGGAATCCTGCGTGCACTGCGGCCTGTGCGCCGCGGCCTGCCATTTTCATGTGACCACCGGCGAGGCCAAATACACGCCGATCTACAAGCTCGAGCCCTTCCGGCGCGCCTATAGGCGCGAGGCCAGCGCGTTTGCGCCGCTGGTGCGCGCGCTCGGCCTGGTGAAGAAACCGGGCATCGCCGACTTGCAGCACTGGCAGGAGCTGCTCTACGACTCCTGCAACATGTGTGGCCGCTGCACCCTGGTCTGCCCGATGGGGATCGACATCGCAGAACTCGTCAAGGAGGCGCGCCATGGCATGTTCAAGGCCGGGCTGGTGCCGCAGCGGCTGGCGCTGATGGACCGCGCCGCCAGGCAGTGGGGAAGCACCGCGACACCGGGGGAGGACCTGCCCGACATCCTGGCCGAGGCGGCGCGCGCGCATGGCGTCGACATTCCGTGCGACCTGGCGGCCGCGGACATTCTTGTCACCGCGGCGCCGGCCGAGCTTGGCGAACACAACAAGGCACTGGCCGACGCGGCCAAGATACTCCAGCGCATCGGGGCCAGCTGGACCATGCACCAGGGCGGTTTCGACGCCTCCAACATCGGCTTCAACAATGGCGACCTGGAATTGCAGGAGCGGCTCACGCGCGCACTGGTCGACACCGCGCTGAAGATCGGTGCCACGACGATCCTGCTGCCCGAATGCGGCCATGCCTATGGCGCGGCGCGCTGGGAAGCCGCCAGGTGGTACCGGCAGGCGCTGCCGGTGCGCATCATCCACATGACCGAGTTCCTCGATGAGCTGATCACGTCCGGCCGCATCCACGTCAACAAGATCGGCGCCACCGCCACCTTCCACGACCCGTGCCAGATCGTGCGCCGCGGCGGCCTCGAAGCGGCGGCGCGCCGCGTGCTGACAGCGCTCGGCTTCGAGCTGATCGAGCTCCAGGACCACGGGCTCACCGGCTACTGCTGTGGCGGGGGCGGCGGCGTGGTGTCGAACCAGCGCGCCGCGCCGTTGCGCCACAAGGTCTTCGAGCTGAAAAAGCAGCAGGTCGAGGCGACTGGCGCCGCGCATTTCGTCACCAGTTGCGGCCAATGCCGCATCACATTCGAGATGGGCGCCAGGAACGCGCACTGGGACAAGCCAACCGAGAGCCTGCTGGAACTGGTGGCCGACAACCTCGCCGACTGAGGCTACGGAATTCCGGCCCGCGGGCCGCGGTGCGGCTGGTCGGGCGTGGCAAGCGCCTGTGGCTCGGCTGGCTTCACTGCCCGACGATTCGCCCGGGCATGAGCAGGCTCTGCAGCGGTTGCTGCGCGCGCCCCGCTACCGGAACCGCGGTCTTGGCCTCGGCCAACTGCAGCGCCACGTGGCTGGCGGCCTCGTTCATGAAGAAATCCACCGTCTGCACGATCGTGGTGGAGGCACCCACCGGCAAAGGCCAGCTGTTGCGGTCGCCATTGATGCGCGCCAGTTCTTCCGCGGTCTGGCCGTCGCGGAGCTGGATCGTCGAGGCGAACTGGCTCTTGCCGATGAAACCCGTCAGCGCACGCGCGGCCACGTTGCCGGGTTCCCACACATCGACGGTGCCGGTCACGGCCAGGAACCTGCCTGGCAACGGCGTGCGCGACACCGTCGTGAACGCGCCGGTCTCGGTGATGCGCTCGGCCAACCTGTCGGCAAACAGGATCCGGCCGAGATTGATATTCTGTTCGCGCTGCGCCCTCTCGGCCAGGTCGGTGCTCGGTCGCATGTCGTTGGCATGGAAGTCGAGCACCACGACCTGGCTGAATTCCTTGATTTGTGCAACCTGGGCGGTGGACCTGGAAGTCAGGAGCCCCTTCGAACCGCAGCCGGCGAGCGAGGCGACAACCAGGACCACTGCAAGGCGAATGGCGAGTCTCATGGAAACCTCCAGATCATGTGTTCGACGATCGATCTGCACCAACCCCAACGCTTGGTCCGCAAATCGAACAGATCGGACTGGAAGAAGTCGCTCTACAGCAGCTTGGACGGGCCCGGACTCGGGATGGTACTGCAACCGGGCCGGATGTGGGCAGAAATTCGGCAGGTTGGCGCGGCGCCAACGGCGTCATGTCTTACGCGGCACGGATCAGAACTTGCGGCTCCAGGCCAGGCCGACCGAGGTCTGCCGCATCCTGATGGTCTCGGTGCCGGCAGCGCCGCCCATGAAGCCATTGAACAGCGAGGCGCCGGTGACGGACACCCGGGGCGCGATCGTCAGCGCACCGGTGATTTCGCTCGTCGCGTCCATGGCGTGCGTGAAACCGAGGCTGTAGTGGCTCTTGATCACACCTGGCGCCAGGATGTTGAAGGTGACGTCCGCCGGCGAGATCGGGTTGCCGCCCCGGTTGTGCCGGCACGCAGTGTCAGCGCCGGGCTCATCTGCCAGGCCACGCCGATCTTGAGCACGTTGATGTCCTTCCAGCCGAAGCCGGGACCGTTGACGGCACCCAGCGGCGCCACCGGCATGCTCGGGTTGTTGACCGATCGCTCGTCGCTGTAGTTGATGCGACCGTAGTCCAGCGCCACCGTCCAGGCCGGTGCGGGCGTCAGCGCGATGCCGACGCTGTAATGCGACGGAATATCGAAGCTGCCCGCGCCGGCGAACAGGCCCTTGTATTTGTCGAAGCGGCCCATGTTCATCTTGCTGGTATAGGCTGCGCCGACCGTCACCTGGTCGCTCAGGCGCCCCATGTAACCGATGCGAAGGCCGGCGCCGGTCGAGCTGTCATAACCCCTGTTGGTCACGCTGCCCATCGCACCAGTGAACGCGGGAAACCCGGGTGCGTTGTCGAAGGCCTGCACGCCATAAGCCTTGAAGCGCTGGTAACCGAGCAGCGCCGACAGGCCGACCGAATGCTGCTCGTTGAGCTTGTAGGCGACCGTGGGCGCCACGATCAGCTGCATCATGTCGACCCCCAGCTTGCCGCTGCCGCACAACATGTTGGCCGGGCCCGCGCCGCAGTTGAACGCACCCTGCGGGTAACTGGTGTTCATGCCGCCATGCCCGTACACCGACACGCCCAGCGACGTGCTGCTGTTGACCATCTGGTTGTAGCCGAACTCGGGGATCAGGAAGTTCTCGCGGCCGCTTCGCACCTGGCCGTTGAGCGTGATGCCGGGAACCGTGGCGCCAGTGCGCTCGGCGTCGCGGATCGGCATGAACCAGTCCGCGCCGATATCCATGCGTGACCCGGCCCACACCATGCTCGCCGGGTTGTTGGCGCCGCCGAAGCTGTCCTGCGCCAGCGCCATGGCAACACCGCCCATGCCCTTGGCTTTCATGCCGGAACCGTGCTCGAGGTACCCGTTGGTCGCATGGGCCGAGCCGGCCGCGAGTAGGGCGCACAGGGGTGCGAGCGGCAGAAGTTTCCTGGTGATTTTCATGTCGTGTCTCCGTCGGTTGATGTGATTCGCAGGTGCGGGTTGCGGGCGTGGGGTGACTGGTGTGGGATGGATGGGGGTGGTGGTGTCGTTGGGCGCTTCACCACAAAGCGAGCAGGCGGCCGTCTTCGATCCGCGATTGCCATTGCCGCAGCGGGCTGCTGCCTTTTTCGATGCAGGCACCGCTGCGCAGGTCGAACACCCACTGGTGTTTCGGGCAGGTTAGCGTGGCGCCGGCCAGGGCCAGGTGCGGTATGTCGGTGGTCTGGTGCGGGCAGCGGCTGTCAAAGACGCTGCAACGCTCGCCGTCGCGGTAGACGAACAGGCCGCGGCCGTCGCACTCGACCCGGATGGCCTCGCCGTGCGGCAGGTCCGCCACGGCGGCCACGTCGTGCCACTGCATGCCGGCAAGCAGCGCGTCGGGCTCGAAGCCGGGGATGTCCATCGCCAGGATGATGTCCACCGCCCAGATGATCTTGGCCAGCCCGAGGGTGGGAAATGCCATCAGCAGCGCGTCGAGCACCTGCATCGGCGTGCAGCCTTCGCGCAATGCGCGTCCGAGGTACTGGCGAAAACCGCGTTCGGTCTGGGCGTCGACCTTGGTGATGACCGAGATCAGGTTGCGCGTGGTCGGGTCGAGGTGTTTGCCGGCGTCCTTGAGAAACGCGAAGTAGTGTCCGAGCGCCTCCGGGCGCGCCTTGAGCAGGTAGTTCAGCGCGTCACTCATGGCGCGCCGCGCAGGGTTGGCCTGGTGCATGCCACGACCAGAACCGCGGATGGCGCCAACCCGGTCGGCTGCTGCGCCGCGCCAGCCGGTGGCGCCCCATCGGCACGGCGGGCCGGCGTGGGCGCGGTATCGTGTGCAACCAGCGCGGCACCGGTAGTCGGCACCGCGGTTGGCTGATGGATTGGTCGGGCTTGCATGCGCGCGCGGGAACCTCGCTTAAGAATCAAGAATCCACCCGCAACAGGCGCCGTGGCTGCCACTATTAGAGGCAAGGCCACCCCGCGGCGTCTATAACCGCCACGGGTGATCCGATGTAGCCCGAACGGGTAGCTCGGCAGGCGTGTGGCGGGTTCGGGTTTTCACGATAGATTAGTGATTGGTTATGTTCTAGGATGTGTGGTTGGCTCCCGAATGATGATTTCCGAAACGCTTTTGCACACCACTTCGCACGCCGGGGCGGGCACCGAACCGGGCCTGGTCGGCCAAGGCGCGGCCGGGCTTGCCAGTGGTGACGAGCTCGAGCAGTTGCTGGAACGGTTTCTGGTGTCGGTGATTGCGTTGGCGGGAGCACGCGCCGGCGCCGTCAGGGTTCTGAGCGACGACGGCGCGCACCTGCGGCTGGTGGCCCAGGTCGGACTGCCAGATGCGGTCCAGGCTTCGGAGCGGCTGGTAGGGCGGCATTGCGGTGTGTGTGGCGTGGCCTTGGACTCACCGGACCTGCACTGGCTCGACGACCCGGGCCCGTGTTCGCACCCCAACCAGGGCGCGACGCTCGGCCCGGACTGCGCGCGCGTGTTGGCGATGTCGCTGCGCCACGGCGACGAGGTGCTGGGAATCTACAACCTGTTCTTCGACAGCCACGCCACGATCAGCCCCGAGACTGCCGCCGTGCTGCGCCTGATCGGTGAGTTGCTGGGGCTGGCGATGCACAACGCCCGCTTCGAACGCGAACGCCTGCGTCTCACGGTGTTGCATGAGCGCCAGGCGCTGGTGCATGAAGTGCATGACGCGATTGCGCAGACATTGGTCTACGTCAAGATGCGCCTGCCCCTGCTGCGCGATGCGATGCTGGCGCACGATGACCAGCGATCACTCAAATATTTGACCGATGTCAACCAAAGCGTGACGCAAGTGCACGATAACCTGCGTGAGGTGATGACCTTCTTTCGCACGCGCATGGACCCGCTGGGCCTGCTGCATGCGATCCAGGGCATCGCGGCCGGTTTCCATGAGCGTACGGGAATCGTGCTGGAGGTGGACAATTCGGCCGGTGCGCTGCATCTGTCGGATGAACAGGAAGTACAGGTGTTTCATATCGTGCAGGAAGCCCTGGCCAATATTGCCAAGCATTCGTCGGCCAGCAAGGCGCGGCTGGCGATTCGCCGGGTCGCGGACGGGATGGAGGTACTGATTGAAGACGACGGTTCGGGCATGGCCGGCGCAACTGCCGGCGCAAGTGCGCCGGCGGCCGGGGCCACGGCCCACTTCGGGATGGAGATCATGAAGGGCCGGGCCGAGCGGCTGGGCGGCAGCATCAGCGTGGGCCAGAACGACGGCGGTGGAACCCGCGTGCGCCTGCTGCTGCCCACCAGCTCCAGGACGGTCGCGCCATGAGCGCAGTACGCGAAGCGACAAGCGTGGGGGCCATCCCCTCCGGGCCGATCCGCATCGCCCTGGTGGACGACCATGCCTTGTGCCGCAGCGGGCTGACCGAGTTGCTGGAGCACCGCGGCAACATGCTGGTGGTGGGCGCCACCGGCAACGCCGCGGAGGTGGTGCCGATGCTGCGCGAGCACCAGCCGGACCTGCTGGTGCTCGACCTGCGGCTGACCACGACCGACGGCCTGAGCCTGCTGCGCCAGGTCCGTGCCGAAGGGCTCGCCACGCCGACCGTGATCCTGACCATGAGCGACAGCGAGGACGACCTCGCGGCGGCGTTGCGCGCCGACGTGCGCGGTTACCTGCTCAAGGACATGGAACCGGACGAGGTGATCGACGCGGTGCAACGTGCGGCGCGCGGCGAACTGGTGGTTGCGTCGGCGATGACACTGAAACTCGCGCAGCTGTTGCAGTCCGGCCAGCGCGGCTCGGTCAAGGCCGACCTGGTGGCCTCGTTGACCGACCGTGAACGCGAAGTGCTCGACCATGTGGCGCGCGGGCAGAGCAACAAGGTGATCGCGCAGAAGCTCGACATCAGCCACAACACGGTCAAGCTGCATGTGCGCCACATCATGGACAAGCTCAACTTGCGTTCGCGCGTCGAAGCGGCGGTGTTTGCGTTCGAGTACCGCAGCTCGCCGGAGGGGGTCGCCGCGACCGGTGAGGCGCAGCGGCGCGTCACGCGCTGAGCGCCAGCGCTTCGAGCTCCTGCTGGCGCGGGGTATCGTCGGGCTGCGGATTGAACCATGCCAGTGACTCGTGCAGCCGCACCACATCGCCCACGATGATCAGGCATGGCGACGTGAGTCCTTGCCGCGCGACCCGCCCGGGCAGGTCGGCCAGCGTGCCGGCAACCACCTTCTGTTGCGCGATCGTGCCGTGCTGGACCACCGCGATCGCCTGTGTCGGCGCCGCCCCGTGGGCAATCAGCTGGCGGCAGATGTCGGCCAGCGCGCTCAATCCCATGTAGATCACCACGGTCTGCCTGGGGCGCGTCATCGCGGTCCAGTCGAGATCCGCGCTGCCGTCCTTGAGGTGGCCGGTCACGAACAGGCAGCTTTGCGCATGGTCGCGGTGCGTGAGCGGGATTCCTGCATAACTGGACACCCCGCAGGCCGCCGTGATGCCCGGAACCACCTCGAACGCGATGCCCTGCGCGGCGAGCGCCTGCATTTCCTCGCCCCCGCGTCCGAAAATGAACGGGTCGCCACCCTTGAGCCGGACCACCTGCTTGCCGGCGCGCGCCAGCCGCACCAGCAGGGCGTTGATCTGTTCCTGGCGCATGCTGTGCTCGTTGCGCCGCTTGCCGGCATAGATGCGCTCGGCCGCCGGCGCCACGAAGTCGAGCACCGCCGGCGACACCAGATGGTCGTAGACGATGACCTCGGTCTGCTGCAGCAGCCGCACTGCGCGCAGCGTCAGCAACTCGGGGTCGCCCGGGCCGGCGCCCACCAGGTAGACACGTCCGGCCTTCGGCGCCGTGGCCGTGGCAGACGATCTCATGGCCGTGCTCCCTTGCTGGCGCAGCCGCCACTGGCACAGCCGCCGCTGCCGCAGCCACCCGCGCTCGTTGCGGGTGCCGGCCGCTCGGGTGCCACGCTCGCGTCCACGAAGATGAAGTTGAATTCGCCCGGCTCGAGCTCGACGAAATCCAGCACGGTGTCGTCCAGCAGGTCCTGGTGCTGGGCGGCGATCAGCACCGCGACACCTTCGAGCACGAGTTTCATGTCGTTGTCGGTGGCGTCGTCGAAACCCATGCCGTACTGGACCGAACCGTCCGATTCCGGCCTGGCTGCAATGCGCAGCGCCATGTCGTTCGCGCCACTGTCCGTGGCGGCCTGCTGTATCTGCCGCGCTGCGGCACTGGTCAATGTAAACACGCTGTCCTCCTAGTGTTCGCCCTTGGTCTTCAGAAGCCCGGCCAGGCGGTTGCCCTGCTTTTGTGGTCCGCCGCGCGGAAACAGATCGTGCAGGTAATGGTTGTTGCCGCGCTCGGGGCCCCACACCTGTGCGAAGTGCCGGATCATGGCCCGCACCTGCGCCTGCACGCCGTGTTCGGCGTAGTAGTCGCGCAGGAATCGGACCAGCTGCCAGTGTTCGTCGGTCAGCGCCAGGTCTTCGCTGCGCGCCTGCGCCCGCACGAAGTCCTCCGACCAGTCGTCCAGGTGCACGAGGTACCCCTCGGAGTCGGTCTCGATCCGTCGGCCCCCGACCGCCAGTGTTCTGGGCGCCAATGCATTCATGCCAGGTCCTCGTGCGGGCGGCGTTCGGGTGGCAGGCTCATCAGGCATGCTCCATGCTGCGCAATGCGGAATTCGCCCTTGGGAACGGCCCGGCGGTGCTCATGCGGCCAATGCGGCTTCGGCCGGCTCGTCGAGTGCCGGCGCACCGGCCGGTGCGCGCAGCGCGAGCGGCTTGCAGCTGCGCACGAAGGCCGCGAAGCCTTGTGGCCACCCGGCGCCGTCGACACTGCGCAGGTGGCTGTAGGAGGCCAGCAGGTTGTGCACCACGATGCCGTCGTGGTGGCCATCCACCCCGTGGCCGCGCAGCACCCTATAGGCAAAGCGGGTTTGCGGATCCAGGTTTTCGAGGCTCGAATAATGGAACTCGTGTCCGCGCAGCGTGCGCGTTGTTCCGGGTGCAGCCTGTGTCCACAAAACCCGTGTCGTCGGTTCGAGCTCCACATAGCCCCGGCCGACCGGGCGCTCATGCATCAGCGCGTCGGCCTGTATCGCTCCCACCATGCGGCAGGTCCGGCCCTGCCAGCTCAGTGAGCGCGCCAGGTACATCAGTCCGCCGCACTCCGCGTAGACCGGCAGGCCGGCCTCGACAGCAGCGGCGATGCGCGCGCGCAGGCGTGTGTTGGCTTGCAGTTCGTCCATGAACATCTCGGGGAAGCCGCCGCCGATGAACAGGCCGTCGACGGCGGGCAGCTCCGGGTCGTTCAGGGTATCGAACGGGACCAGTGTCGCGCCGGAGCGCTGCAGCGCCTCGAGGTCGTCGGGGTAATAGAAACCGAACGCCTTGTCGCGCGCCACGCCGATGCGGATCGGCGGGTGAACGGGGGCTTTGCGCTGCATCACACCGGCGCTGGCCGACCGGCCGGCGCGCAACGGGCCTTCGACCCTTCGACCCTTCGACCTGTCGACAGGCTCAGGACGGGCCAGACCCATGACCGGCCAGGCTCCGGGCATGCCGAGCTCAGCCGGCATGGAATCGGGCGCGGCGCGAACGGAGATCGGCTCGGCACGAACGGAGATGGGCTCGGCACGAACGGAAACGTGTTTGTCTCCGGCGGCGGGCGGGTCCACGGCTGCGGTGTGTGCTGCGCTGGCGGCGACCTCCAGCACGCGGCTCAAGTCGACCTGCGCTGCGACCAGCGCGCCGATGGCGCGCACACGTTGTGCCGCGTCATCGAGCTCGCGGCTCGGCATCAGGCCCAGGTGGCGTTCGACCACCGCCAGCCGCGGGTCGTGCGCGATCGCGCCCAGCACCGGCAGGTCGGTGTAATGCTCGATGACCGCGCGCAGCTTGGACTCGTGGCGGGCGCCGCCCAACTGGTTCAGGATCACGCCGGCGATCCGGATGCCGCGCTCGAATGCCTGGTAACCGAGCAGCAGCGGTGCAATGCCCCGCGTCATGCCACGCGCGTCGATCACCAGCAGCACCGGAAGCCCGAGTATTTGCGCCAGCGCCGCGTTGCTGTTGCTGCCGTCCAGCGCCAGCCCGTCGTACAGGCCCTTGTTGCCTTCGACGATGCTGATGTCGGCCGGCGCGGCGTGGCGCGCGAACAGGCTGCTGATCTGCTGGTGTGTCATCAGGAACGGGTCGAGGTTGTAGCAGTCGCGTCCACTGGCCTGGCGCAGCCACATCGGGTCGATGTAATCGGGACCTTTCTTGAACGCTTGCACCACTTGGCCGCGCGCGGCCAGTGCGGCGCACAGGCCAACCGTGACCATGGTCTTGCCCGAAGACTTGTGGGCGGCGGAGATCAGCAGGCGGTGCATGGGTGGCAGTTCCATTTCAGTGGCCAGCGGCAACGGGAGTGGTGGCGGCGGCTGCGCCGGGCGCCGCCGGCCCGGCCTCCAGTGCGCTGTCGTCGAGGCGCTCGGGCAGGAAGCCCAGCAACCTGAGCGCCAACAGTACGATCAGGCCGGCCACCGCCATGCCGCCCAGGCCCAGCAGCCATTCGGGCAGGCTGGGGGTGTAGGCGCCCACCATGCCGTCATGGAAACTGCTGCTGACCTGGCGGCCCGGAAACAGCACCAGCGGAAAGACCTGGCCGCCGATGATCGTGACGTACATCTGGGCCAGAGCGCCCAGGATGACCAGCGCCGCCGATAACGCGACGGCGCGCACCGTTGCGCGGGTCGCGGGATGCAGCAACAGGCACAGTGGCAGCAACATGCCGACCAGCACCTGCCCAAGCCAGAACAGCAAGGTGTGGACACCGCCGTCGAGAAGTATGAAACGCTCGAAGTCGTGCTGCCGGGTGAAATACAGGTTGGTCAGGTGGTAGACCAGCATGAAATACAGCGTGGCGGCAATGAAGACCACCTGCAGGCGGACCAGTCGCGCCAGCAGTGCCGGCCCGAGCGGCCGCCCTCCCCAGTGCATGCCGGCCAGCAGTACCAGCAGGAAAACGGCGCTGCCGTAGGACAACGACAACACGATGAACATCGGGGCCAGCAGGGCCGAGTCGTAGGCCTGCCGGGCCACCAGAAAACCGAATATCGAACCGGTGCCGGTCGTCAACGCGATGCGCCAGACAAACGCGGCCATGCCGGCGAGCGGCGTGAAGCGGTTCATGCGGCGCTCCATCATGGTCCACAAGTACACGATCACCAGACCGGTGAAGCCGGAATAGAGAATGACGTTCCACGCGAAGATCGACTTGAAGTTGTAGTGCGTCATGGCAACGATCAGGCGGTCGGGTCGACCCAGGTCGAGCATCAGCACACTCAGGCCGCCAACCAGCAGCGCAATCGCCAGCAGGCCCGACAGCGGCGCCAGCGGTTTGTAGATGGCCTGGCCAAACACCGACGCGATCGACGCGACGTTGAGCGCGCCAGACGCCGCCACCACGAGGAACACCGCAAACACATGCGGCAGCCCCCATACCACCTGGTTCGTCATGCCGGTCACGATGTGGCCGTAATGTTCCATCCTCCAGGCCGCGCCCAGCCCCGCCAGCACGGCTGCCGCCAGGCATGCCAACAGCAGGTAGTACCCGCGGCTTCGGCCCTCGAGCGGTCGCAACGCGATGTTCATCCTAGTCGCTCCACCGTGTTGCGCCCGGTCCACGCATGACGGGGCGCGCCAGCTTGTGCAATGTCTGCTTTCGGCCCGTTACGGTCGTTCGGTGGTTGCCGATTCTGCTTCGTTGGCGCGCCTCGCGGCAGGGGGTACGCCGTGTGTTCTCAGGGGAGGCTGCAAAGGCGTGCGGAGGCCGCTGGCGTCGCTTCTCTGGAGCGGTCGTGCGCTGAACGCGCCGACTGCCCTGCGGTGCTCGGTCTTGCGCCCCGTCGCGGAACTCGCTGCGTTCGCTGCGCTCTCTACGCTCGGACAACCGCGACGAGAATGTTGACGAGTCGCGCTGCGCGCGAG